>JAVVPF010000029.1:20591-38916 GCA_036655895.1 Cloacibacillus sp.
TATCCATCGACGAGAGCGCGCCGCCGGGATGCCCGCTCTTTGCGGCGGCAACCGCAGCCACCGCCCATTTGCGCGCAAGGCGCGAGGCCTCCGCAAGTTCAGCCGCACAGGTGCAGCTCATCTCCGCCGCTTTAAAACCTTTGATCTCATTCGTGACATTCATCTATCAAAAAACTCCTCTCGAAATAATTACCACAAAATGCTCCTAAGGTAATTGTAACTCTAAATGGCGCAATTTGGGGAAAATCTTTCGCGGGACGGCCTTTTTTTAGAAAAGAAAACGCAAAAAGGACCGGAGGCGTGAAGTACCGCATCTCAGGTCCTTTTGATTTAATAAATTATGTCGTGGTACTGCGGCCTATGCTAGTTTTCCTCTGCGCACCTTTTCAGCAGTCTCTCCCACTCTGCGTCAGCTTCGCGCTGCGCCTCTGCCACGAGGTCGAGCCTTTCCGCGCCCTTTTTGAAGAGGTGCGAATAGCGCCCCTGCGCGCGCAGAAAATCCTCTATAGAACGGCGCTGTTTCGGCTTGTACGAGAGGGAATATTTTCCGTCCGCCACCTCATAGACGGGCCAAAATCCGCTGTCCGCCGCAAGCTGGCATATCTCCACCTGATTTTCCGGCTCTATCTTCCAGAAGAGCGGGCATGGCACTAGGACGTTTACGAAGGCCGGCCCCGGCGTCTCTACCGCGCGCTTCACCTTTGCTATGAGGTCCATAGGGTTGTGCAGCGAGGTCTGTGCGACGTACGGTATGTTGTGCGCTGCAACTATCTCCGTCAGGTTTTTAGCGCGCTGCAATTTGCCGGGCGAGAGGCTTCCGGCGGGCGACGTCGTCGCGCTTGCGCCAAGCGGAGTTGCGCTTGAACGCTGCGCTCCGGTGTTCATATAGCCCTGATTGTTGTAGCAGATGTAGGTGAAGTCGTGTCCGCGCTCAAGAGCGCCGGAGAGCGACTGGAGGCCGATGTCGTAGGTGCCCCCGTCGCCGCCGAAGGCGACGAACTTTATATTTTTATCGACCTTGCCGTGTTTTCTCAGCACGCGATAGGCCGCCTCGACGCCGGAGATGCCGGCTCCGGCATTCTCAAAGGCGATGTGCATGAAGGGCATACGCCATGCGCTGTACGGATAGACGGTGGTCGAGACCTCCATGCAGCCCGTTGCGCTTACGACGACCACAGGGTCGTCCACGCCCATGAGCGCCTGACGCACCGCAACCGGCGCGCCGCAGCCCGGGCACATGCGGTGCCCCTGCGTCAGCGGGTTCTGTTTTTTAGTAAGTTCTTTTAAATTCAGCGCGCTCATCTTTCTTCCCCCTTTTCAAGAAGGCCGATAAAGCGAGCCTCATGCGTGTAATTGTCGTTTTTCATATCTTCAAAGACGCGGCGCGCGTCAGATGCGTAAAAATCGCGGCCGCCGAGGCCGAAGATGTATTCCTGCACGGGCACGCGCTCAGGAAGGTCGTAAAGAACGGATTTCACGTCAGCCGCAAGAGGCGCCGTGCCGCCGATGCTTGCGCTTCTGTCGAGCACCGCGATCCCTTTTTTGCCGCGCGCAAGCGACAGCAGTTCTTCCTTAGGGAATGGCCGGAAAAAGCGCACGCGAAGCACACCAGCCTTGATTCCTTCCTCGCGCAGTTCGTCCGCTACGTCCTTCGCCACGCCCGAAGCCGAGGACATTATGACTATCAGGTAATCGGCGTCCTCCGCCCTGTACGCCTCTATCGGCGCGTAGTTGCGTCCCGTTTCGAGCGCAAGTTCAGCCGAGAGCTCCTTGTAGACGGGCAGCACGTTTTTCATGCCCTCCATCTGGTTGCGTTTTATCTCAAAATAATACTCTGACATTGTGAACGAGCCGTAGGAAACTGGGTTGTCCGTGTCAAGCAGGGGGTAGGCCGCGCTGCGTTCGCCTACGAAAGATTTTACCGTTTCGTCTGCCAGAAGCTCCACCGCTTCAAAGCAGTGGCTTGTGATAAATCCGTCCTGGCAGACGAAGACAGGCGTCAGCACGCGCGCGTCCTCCGCGAGGCGCACCGCAAGCAGCACAGAATCGTAGACCTCCTGCGCGTCCTCGCAGTATATCTGCACCCAGCCGGAATCGCGTTCAGGCATACTGTCGGAGTGGTCGCAATGGATGTTGACGGGAGCGCCTAAGCATCTGTTGACAAGTCCGAAAACGATAGGAGCGCGGAAAGCCGCGGCTATCGGGAATATCTCGTGCATAAGCGCGACGCCGTTTGCGGAGGAGGCCGTCATGACGCGCCCTCCAGCCACCGAGGCGCCGACGCAGGCCGTTATCGCGGAATGCTCGCTCTCAACGGCGACATATTCGGAATCGACTTTACCGTTTGCCACGAAGTCCGCAAACCGCGTAGGTATTTCGGTCGACGGCGTGATGGGGTAGGCCGCGACGACGTCTGGGTTTATCTGACGCATTGCCTCCGCGAAGGCGAGGTTGCCGGAGGTCATCACTCTGTTTTTATTTGCGTTATTTGACATGAGCGCCCACCTCCCCGGGGTTTTCTCCCGACTGAGCCGCACCGTCCGCAAACGACGACTCCGAATGCATCGAAATGGCCTTTGTCGGGCACAGCTTCGCGCAGAGGCCGCAGCCTTTGCAGAAGAAAAGATCTATGCCTGTGACGCGCGATGTTTCATCAAGAGTTATCGAATCGTCTGGGCACTGCACCCAGCATCTGAGGCATGAAACGCATTTATTCAAATCGACTGTCGGGCGCATCGAACGCCACAGTCCCGTCTGTACTTTTAAAGCGGAGGCGCCGAAGGCGACAGTTCCCGGCGGCACCTCCTGCCAGCATTGCGGTTTGCTCATGCGAATACCGCCTCTGTGCGGCCGCGCAGTATCGCGCGTCTGTTTGCCTCAAGCACCGGCTTCGGCAGCTTCGTCATCTTGCTTGTAAAGTGGCTTACGAAGGATTCCACCGGGACGTCGGTGAATACATGAGAGAGCGCGCCGAGCAGCGGTGCGTTGGGGCGGTTCTGGCCAAGCTCTTCAAGCGTGATCTTTGTAGCGTCGACTACGAGCACGCGCGCCTTTGAGGTGACGCCTAAACGCATGCGGAGCGTCTTTGCGTCCTCCGCGCTGTTTACGAGATAGAGAGCGTCCTCGGTGCTGCCCTCTGTCGGGTTCGCGCTTTCAACCATCGTCGGGTCGACCACTACAACTATATTGGGGTTCTGCACTCCGCAGCGGCGGCGTATAGGCGAATCTGAAACGCGGTTGAAGGCCTTTATCGGCGCGCCCTGACGCTCTGCGCCGTATTCCGGGAAGGCCTGCACATGTTTGCCCTCTTCAAACAGAACCTCCGCCAGTATCGCCGAAGCGCTCTTTGCTCCCTGTCCGCCGCGTCCGTGCCATCTTACCTCTACTGTCTTCTGCATCTGAAACTCCTCCTTAAAATTAAACCCTGTAATTTAAAATTTTGCATAAAAAAGGAGCCCCTTCAAAGTGAAAGGGCTCCGAACTCGCTTGACAAACAGCGCTAAGCGCCGATCCTGCGAGGAGGAGCCGCGTTAATAATTATAATTATTATGTTCTGATTCAAATTGCCTTTCAACATAACGCTTCCTCCTTCGTTTTTCAGATTAGTGAGGATACTACATGCTTTTTTCGCGCCTGTCAAACGCACCCGACAAGGCAAAGGGCCTTTCATTCATTGCATTCGACAGCTAATCGTAAGTTATAATGGGCGTTTTAACTTTTTTTATAACGCCGCTCGCATCTTCATGCGATTTTTGAAAGTAAAAATCACACAGACGTAAAAGCCCGCTTTGCCTGCGCCACAGATATAAAAGGCGGCCGCTTTTCGAAAAGATATCCGAAAAGCGGCCGCGCTCGTTATCAGTAAAGTTTGTTTAAATCAGGCGCTACTTCGGGAAGCGTCTTCTTCCGCGCTCGCCGCCGCGGTCGTTTTCGCGGTCACGGCGGAAGGAGCCTTCTCTGCGCGGGCCCTTTGATTCGCCGCGGCCGTAGGACTGCTTGCGTTCGCCGCCGCCCACTACGGGGCGTACGGAGGTGACGGCAAGGCCTTCGCGCTCCAGACGGTCTCTGCGCGCTTCAACGAGCGACGCGCAGCGCGGCGCGAGCTCTACCGTAGCGCTTGTGTCGCGCAGCTTGATGTTGCCCACGTCCTCGCGGCTGACGCCGACGCTGCGGCAGATCGCGCCAAGAAGCGGGCCGACCTCCCAGCCGTCGTTGCGGCCTACGCCGAACTGTACAGCAACTCCGCCCGCCATATCGGGGCGCTGGAAGCGTTCTTTGCCGCCTGCGCCATTTGCGCCGCGTGCTCCGCCCGCGCGGGGAGCGTCGGTGTCGCGGCGTCCCTTTTCGCGGTTCATCTCGTTCTGCACGTCGTCGCGGATGGTGTAGCCGGAGGGCTGGTCGCCGTAGGCCTTTGCGATGAGGCCGGAGACGAGTACCGCCGCCTCTTCGCGTTTCAGCATCTCCTGCGCCCATTCCTCAAACTCGTTGGATTCAAGCGCGTGCTCGATGATGTTGTTTTCAAAGCGTATACGTGACTGGCCTTCTATCTCGGCCGCGTCGGGCGCGGGTATCCATTCCATCTTGAGCTTGGAGCCGGCGTGCGCCAGCATGCTCTTGAACTGACGGGCCTCGCGCGCCGTGAGGAGGATGAGGTTGCTTCCCTCGTGTCCGCCGCGTCCGGTACGGCCGCTGCGGTGTACGAAGGCCTCAAGGTTCTGCGGAAGGCCGTACTGGATGACGTGGCTTACCGCGTCGATGTCAAGTCCGCGCGCCGCAACGTCTGTCGCGACAAGTATCTGCACGCGGCCTCCGCGAAGCGCGGAAAGAGCGTTGTTGCGTTCGCGCTGGCTCATGTCGCCGTGGATGGCCGTCGCACGAAAACCGATGTCGCAAAGTTTGTCCGCGATTTCCTGAGTCTCCGCGCGCGTGCCGCAGAAGATGAGCGATTTGCTCGGGTTCTCCCAGATGAGCACGTTTGTCAGCCCCTCGAAGCGTTTGCGTGAGGGGATGATGTAGGCTTTCTGTGTGATGTCGCTGTGTGACATGATGTCAGAGACGAGCGATATTTTTTTCGGCGCGTCAAGATACTGCTTCGAGAGCGCGAGCACCTCGGGCGGCATCGTGGCGGAGAAGAGCCATGTGCGCTCGACGTGGTCCATCGTCTTTAGGATAGCTTCCATTTCGTCATGGAAGCCCATGTCGAGCATGTTGTCGCCTTCGTCGAGGACTACGCTTTTGATGTCTTCCGTCTTGAGCGTGCCGCGGCGAAGGTGGTCGAGAACTCGTCCCGGCGTGCCCACCACGACCTGCGCCCCTTCGCGCAGCGAGCGGATCTGGCGTTCCATATCCATGCCGCCGACAAGAGCGGCTACGCGGACGCCCAAGTCCGCGCCAAGCCACGCAAATTCACGCGCGGTCTGCTGAGCCAGTTCGCGCGTAGGCGAAAGGACTATTATCTGCGGCATCTTTTCCTTCGTGTCGAGCTGGTTCAAAAGCGGCAGCGCGAAGGCGAGCGTCTTGCCGGAGCCCGTCTTTGCCTGAACGATGATGTCGTTGTCGACAAGGTTTTCGTCCTGTAAAACAGCCGTCTGCACCGGCATCGGATGCTCAAAGCCTTTGCGCTCTATTGCTTTGAGCAGCTCCGGTTTTAATTTAAAATCTGAAAATTTTTCCTGAATTTCTTGAGTCATCAATGACTACCTCCTATATTTGAGGAACAGATAACATTTGCCCAACGGCCGTAAAAAGCTCGGCATACTCATGGACTTTACAGCTGAATAAATAATACAGCATGCAATATCAACAGGCATACGTTTATTAAGTACATATGTTTAAGCACTTTAAGCAACTGAACAATGATAAAAATGAATCTGCCCCGTTTTCGCATCAATGCACAAAATTCTTAGCGACGCGCAGTTATGGGCTCGAATAGAAAAGAAGTTTATGCTGTGCGCGGCTCTTTGGCCGCACCGTCCTCACAGGACGGCTACAGTATTATAAACGAAAGTCAATTTTTGTCAACGGCAAACTCAAAACGGCTTTAAATTAACAGAAAAGCCGCGTTGAAGCTGGAAAATATAAAACGCGTGGCGACTCACTTCGCGGGGAAGACCTTGTCCCAATCAAGCGTAAATTTGTAGACGCAGTATTCCGCTCCGAGCATCATCGACTGTAACAGCTCGACCTTCACGCGGCAGTTGAAAACTTTTTCAAAGGCGGTCTTGTGGTAGCCGCCAGTGCAGTAACACCATTCAAGGCCCGAAAGGCGCTCTATGCCTTCTAGCATTGGACATGGACAGCTGTAGAGCGTTTTGTAGACGGCGCCGTCTCTCACCTCGAAATGTTCGTCGCCGAACCATTCCGTTGAGAGGGTGCGAAGCACCTCCGAGAATTCTTCAAGCGACGAAGAGACGTCGCGGCAGCTCTCAAGCAGACCGACCAGCGCGTCAAGCCCGACTTCGCAGTGGCAGCCCATGCGGATCTCCCAGACGGTTTCGTCGTCGAATGAGGAGGCGAGCGCCGCCATGACAGATTCTATCCATTCCTTGCGGACATCGGGCGCGGCGTCGGGCGCGAGTGGACGTGCTAAGGCTATTTCACGAGCCTTTTCCTCCGTCGCGAACTTTTTGATGCTGGAATATAATTTCGCAGCCTCTGGATGCATGTATTCCGCCATAACTATCACTCCCGGTCAATAGAACGTCTTGCCTTCACTGCCGTTTAGTATGAGCGCGGCGCGCTTGCGTGTCAATAATCAGATTAGAATTTGCAAAGTTCACTGCGCGAAGATTGACAAACATTTCTCAAATTTGACAGTTCACGCCCCGTTACCTACAATTGCCTGCAAAACCAAATAAAATAAAACGAGGCGTTCGTAATGTCGGAAAACTGCTTTTTAAAATTTTTAAGGCGCAAAGATGTAAAATTTTCTTTTTCCAGATATTTCGTAGAGGCGCTAGGTGCGATGGGCATCGGACTTTTTGCCTCGCTCATCACAGGGCTTATCCTTAAAACTATAGGAACGAAATGCGGCGTCCCCATATTGATAGAGTTCGGCACGCTCGCCGGCCAGATGACCGGCCCCGCCATTGCCGTGGCCATCGCGCAGGCGCTCAAAGCGCCGCAGATGGTCGTCTTTTCCTGCGCTGCGGTCGGCTTTGCCGGAAACGCGTGGGGAGGGCCGGTCGGCGCCTTCGTAGCGGCTATAGTAGGCACTGAATGCGGCAAGATGGTTGCAAAAGAGACTGTCATCGACGTGATAGCGACGCCCTCTCTCACCATCGTAGCGGGCATGACCGCGGCAAAACTTATCGGGCCGCCAGTCAGCGCTCTGATGGCGGCGCTCGGCCTCATCATCATGCGCGCCACGGAGCTACAGCCGGGGCCGATGGGCGCAGCCGTCTCCACGATAATGGGCATGATACTTACGCTCCCCATTTCAAGCGCCGCGATCGCGGTCGCGCTGAACCTGTCCGGGCTTGCGGCCGGAGCCGCCGCGGTAGGCTGTTCGACGCAGATGGTTGGGTTCGCTGTGATGTCGTGGCGTGAGAACGGCCTCTCCGGCCTGCTCTCCCAGGGGCTGGGCACCTCGATGCTCCAGATGCCGAACATCGTGCGCCATCCTATAATATGGGCGCCGCCTACTCTCGCCAGTCTGCTGCTTGGGCCGGTATCAACGCTGGTCTTCAAAATGACAAACATCCCCTCCGGCGCTGGCATGGGAACAAGCGGCCTTGTGGGGCAGTTCGGCGCTATAGACGCAATGGGTTCAAGCCCCGCCGTGCTTCTTCAAATAGCGCTTATGCACTTTCTTCTGCCGGCGCTCTTGACGCTTGTAATAGCCGAAGCTATGCGTAAAACTGGCCTCATAAAAGACGGCTGGATGAAGCTTGATATGTAGGCCGAACGACAAACGCGCGTTTTTGCAAAACTAACAGCCTAGACCACAGATGGCGTTCCTATCGAGGAACGCCATTATATTTTTTAAAACGGAGGCGCTCGGCGTTATTGCAAAAACTTTGACCTTCGCGTAAAATATCCATTATCGGCCTATTGGTCAAATATAATCAAAAAAATGGAGGACACTAAATGGCAGACACATATATACAGGCGTTCAGAGCCGCGGCTTTTGCGGCCATGTTTGCGATATGTCTGGGGATGGCGGGCGCGGCAGAGGCCTCGTGGCTCAATTCAGATATTGCGGGCTCCGTCAAGGCGGACGAAAAGCCCTCTTTAAAAGACGACTTTCACCGCGCCGTCAATCACGAGTGGCTTATTGCCGCGAAGATAAGGCCGGGCGAAAGCGCCGTCAATTCCTTTTCCGAACGGGCGGACGAAGTGGAGGCGCAGATAAAAAAACTGCTTGCCGACAAATCTCTTAAAAGCCACGAGGCGGCGCTCGCGCAGCGCTTCCACGCGATGCTGCTGGATTGGAAGAGCCGCGACAAGCTGGGCCTTTCGCCGGTGATGCCGCATATCGCGCGCATAGAGGCGATAAAAGACATAGATGGACTCACCGCCTATCTGACAGACGCTTCCATCCCGCACTTTGGCACAGTGCTTACAGATATGGGCGTTCAGCCGGACAACAAAGACGCGTCAAACAACACCGTAGGCATCTGGCGCACCGGCCTGCTTTTGCGCGACGCGGATGAGTACAGGGCGGCGCAGCTCAGCGAAAGCGCGAAACGCCGCAAAGCGGCAAACGATTCTTTCATCGTCAAGCTGCTGCAAAAAGCCGGATATGACAAGGCGCGCGCGGAGGCTATGAACGACGCGCACTTCCGCGTGGAAAAGAAGATAGCGGAGCCTTCGATGGGGATAAAGGCGCTCTATGCGCCCGATGCTCAGGCGAAACTCTACAACGTGCGCACAAGAAAAGAGCTTGAAAAGGCCTCTCCTCGCTTTCCGCTTGCCGCGATAGCGGACGCTCAGGGGTATGGCGCGAGCCGTGAATTTGTGCTCGGCGAACCGAAATGGCTTGATGCGATGAACGAACTCTACCGCCCCGAGAACCTCGAGGATATAAAAAATTATTTGATAGTCCGCACCCTCGTGGGCACAGCCGGCCTTACTGACAGCGAGTCGCGCAGGCTCTCCGACGCGCGCGGCAACGCCGTCTTAGGCACAAAGGGCTCGCTGCCCGACGATAAATACGCCTACGAAATGGTCTCTTCGTACCTTGGCGAACCAATCGGAAAACTTTACGTTGAAAAATATGTCGACAAAAAAACTAAGTCAGACATCGAAGAGGTTATAGCCGAGGTTGTGGATTATTACAGGAAGATGCTGAAAGGCGAGAGGTGGCTTACAGAAAAAACGCGCGAAAAGGCGATAAAAAAGCTGGATACGCTCACCGTGCGCGCGGCCTATCCCGACAAATGGCATGATTACTCAGGCCTTGACTTCAAAGGCATAAAAGACGGAGGGAGCCTCGTCGACGCGGCGGCCGCCATCTCAAAATTTGAGCGCGCCCGCGACGCAAAGAAGGTAAACACAAAGGTAGACAGAACGGAGTGGCTCGCCGACCCGCAGATGGTAAACGCCTACTACTCTCCTCAGGACAACTCCATCAACATCCCCGCGGGCATCCTTGGCGGAGTATTCTACAAAGCCGGAGGCCCCGTGGAGGAGCGTCTCGGCGGCATAGGCATGGTCATAGGACACGAAATAACACATGCCTTTGACACAAACGGTTCTCAGTACGACGAAAAGGGCAACTTCACAAACTGGTGGACGAAAGAGGATAACGAGGCCTTCGCAAAACGCGCAAAGGTGATAAGCGACTACTTCAGCACGCTTGAAGCGTTCCCCGGTGTGCACCCCGATGGCGAATTGATCCTAAGCGAAGCGATAGCCGACCTTGGCGGCGCCTCCTGCATGGCCGCTATAGGACGCGGCGTGAAAGATTTTGATTTCCAGAAATTTTTCAAAGCCTACGCGCGTAACTGGCGCCTCCAGACGACGAAAGAGTCGGAGGAATACAGGAACAAAGAGGACGTCCATCCTCTTGCGTTCATGCGCACCAACGCGGTCGTGCAGCAAATGCCCGACTTCTACGAAGCCTTCAAAGTGACGCCGCAGGACGGAATGTATCTCGCCCCGGAAAAAAGGGTGGCGCTCTGGTAAAGTAGAAATCATAATCACATACTAATGAAGGGCGGCGTGAGCTCTCCATCTCGGGGCGCTCGCGCCGCCCTTTGTGTTGTGGCGTTTTCATTCGGTGCGCGCGTTCTGAAATTTTTAAACACAACCCCACGAGCGTCGCCGTGATTTTTATTCTATATAAACAAAACAAAAACGCGCAGAATATCCCTAATCGTACCTAAATATTGCTCTCTTTAGTTTATTTAAGTATGATTTGTATAGAAAGTTTAGATAATTTATGCAACTTAGTTGCAACCCCCGAGCCGTTTTGCCTAAAGCATTGCTATGGCGGAATGGACTGAGAACCGAAAGGTTCCAAGGGCTCGCCGGAAAACCGGCGGACCTCCCGGGGCGCGAAGGCGCCCGATTTGGAAAGGGGAAAAGAATGAGCCTTCCGGCCTATCTCTTTTTCTTCCCGCGCCTTCGCACGACAAGACGGTTTCTGTGCTCCGCGTATCGCTGCGCGGAAAATTTTATCTGCGAGAGAGGAGATTCATCAATGGCTAAGGATCAGGATCATTCATTAGCTTCTTATCATGTCAAAAATCTTGTTATCAACGGGGTACCCAGACGCGTAATCGGGAAGCCCGAGGTGACGCTTCTTACGGTGCTTCGCGAACAGCTGAAGATGACGGGAACAAAGCGCGGCTGCAACTGCGGCCAGTGCGGCGTCTGCAACGTCATTCTCAACGGCAAAGTGGTGCGCGCCTGCATCACGCGCTGGAAGAACGTCCCCGATTTTGCCGAGATCACAACGGTCGAGGGCATCGGTACGCCGGAGAACCTTCACGCTCTCCAGTGGGCTATGATAGTCTGCGGAGGAATCCAGTGCGGTTTCTGCACGCCGGGATTCATCACAAGCGGCAAAGCGCTGCTTGACGCGAACCCGAATCCGACGCGCGAAGAGGTCCGCGAATGGTTCAGCAAAAACTGGATGGCGTGCCGCTGCACAGGCTACAAGCAGATAGTGGATTCAGTGATGCTGGCCGCAAAAATACTCCGCGGCGAAGAAAAGATAGTCGACCTTGCTAAACTCTACAAGCCCGGAGATTCAGTGTGGGGTACAAGCCTCCCGCGTCCGAACGCCGTCTTCAAGGCGACCGGCCTTTGGGACTTCGGCGACGACGACCGTTTGAAGCTGCCTGAGGAGTTCCTTTTCGCCTATCCGTACGCCCTTGACGGCGTGCGCCACGCAACGGTCAACAAGATCGACGTAAGCGAAGCGGAGAAGAGTGAAGGCGTCAACTGCGTCGCCACCTATAAGGACATTAAAGAAAACAAGGGCACAAACCGCATCCGCGGACAGGTCGGCTGCGATTCCGCTCTCACGAACGGCTGGGAACGCCGCATCATGGTTGAAGAGGGCGACAGGATTCGTCAGTGGGGCGACGTTATCGCGGTAGTGGTCGCCGACACGGAGACCCACGCTCGCGAAGCCGCGGCGAAGATCAAGGTCGAGTACGAACAGCTTCCCGAACTTACCGACGTCTATATGGCAAAAGAACCCGACGCGATAAAAATCTTTGACGACATCGAAGGCTACGACGGAATGCCCAACGCGTGGAACAAGCGCGTATTCGCAAAGGGCGAAGATCCGCACGACCTCATTTCAAACGCGCCCCATCATATAGACGACGAATTCTACAGCTCACGTCAGCCGCACATGGTGCTTGAAGCCGACTGCGGATACGCCTACTATGACGAAGAGGGCAAGCTGACGCTCGCTACCAAGTCCGTCGCGGTCTACCGCCACCAGACGCAGATCGCGCGCGGCGTAGGCGTGGCTCCGTCTAAGATCCGCGTCATCCAGAACAACATGGGCGCCTCCTTCGGATACAAGACGGCGCCGACCAACGAACCATACCTCGCGCTTGCTCTCATCAAATCTGGCCGCCCCGTCTACATGCGCGTCAACATGAAAGAGCACAACCAGCGTACCCCCAAGCGTTCGCCGTTCCTCATGCACATCAGGGCGGCCGCTGACGACCGCGGCAAGCTGCTTGGCGTAGAAGAGACATGGTGGGTCGACCACGGCCCGTGCAGCGAGTCTGCAAACGACCTCACAAACAAGGCCGGACAGTTCTTCTTTGCGCCGTACGCCTATGACAACATGCGCGCCACAGGCTATACGCTGTGGACGAACCACCGCTGGAGCGCCGCATTCCGCGCCTACGGTTCACCGCAGGCCTACTGGGGATGCGAAACAGCGATGGACATGCTCGCCAACGAGTGCGGAATAGATCCGTTCGATTTCCGCGAGAGAAACCTCCTCGAGTGGGAGGCCTTCTCAGATAACCCGCGCAGCCATCTCCCGTCGGGATACGCGCCCGAGGTCTTCCCGCTTCACGAGATGATGAAGAAGGCGCGCCCCATCTACGAAGAGATGAAGGCTGAGGCCGCGAAGCTTTCCACCGACAAGGTGAAATACGGCGCTGGCGTTTCCGTCTCCATCTACAACTCAAACGACGACGGCGCTGACGAGTCGGCAAGCAACATCGAACTTCTGCCCAACGGCAACGTGCGCGTAATGAACACATGGGAAGACCACGGCCAGGGCGCTGACATCGGCACCATCGGCACGGCGCACGAAGCGCTGAAGCCGCTCGGACTTGCTCCCGACCAGATAGAGCTTCTGCTTTCCGACACATCAAAGGCGCCAAACAGCGGAGCCGCCGCGGCCAGCCGTTCACAGGTCATGGTCGGCAACGCCATCATCGACAGCTGCAAAAAACTGCTTGACGCAATGCGCAAGCCCGACGGCTCCTACCGCACCTACGATGAGATGATAGCGGAAAACATCCCCGTCTTCTACGAAGGCTACACGCAGGCGAAGGTGCAGAACAAAGACGGTTCCATCGAAGTCTGCTCGGGCAATGACAAGGATTCCGGCAAGGGCAAACCCTTCGGCTTCCATATGTTTGCGGTAAACCTCGCTCTCGTCTCAGTTGACATGGAAACGGGCAAGGCCCACTGCGAAAAGTTCGTCCTCGTAGGCGACGTAGGCAAGATAAACAACTACCTCGTGGTCGACGGCCAGCAGTACGGCGGAGTCGCTCAGGGCATAGGCCTTGCGCTTCAGGAGGACTTCCTTGACGAGAACAAGTATCACAACTTCGTCACGATGGGCTTCCCGTACATCAAGGACATCACCGACGACCTCGAACTGGTGCACGTTGAGACGCCGCGTCCGCTTGGGCCGTTCGGAGCCTCTGGAACTGGCGAAATGCCGCTTTCAGGCTCGCATGTCGCCGTCACGAACGCCGTACACGCCGCCTGCGGAGTGCGCATCAAGGCTCTACCCGCGACTCCCGACAAAATCAAAGCCGGACTTAACGAACTGAAGAATAAGGGTTAAAATGACCGGAGGCCGGCCTATCTCCACGCGGAGCGGGCCGGCCTCTATTTTTTTGTAAGAGGTGAGTGCAATGAGCGAAAACGAGAAAAATTACGGCTCTATCTATGAGCTTCCGCTTCAGAACGCCTCCGCGCTTGCGCCGGAGATAGAAAAGCGCACCGTATTCGGGCCGGAAAATTTCTGGCAGGACTACGTGATGCGCCACTTTATACTGCCGCCGCACAAGAGCATCCCGCCGCACAAACACGACTGGGATCATCTGATGTTCACGCTCTCAGGCGACGGCTATGTTGACGTCGAAGGCGAAAAATATCTTATGAAGACCGGTTTCTGGACGCGTGTACCCGGCGGCCTTGAGCATGAATACGTCAACGATGCGGACATCCCGCTTGAATTTTTCTGCATAGTGCCCACATCCGGCGACCCGCACGCAAAGAAATTTTCAATGCGCGAAGCGCGCGCGGAACGCAAGGCAAATCAATAGAAGAAAGCATGACGGACGCGCCATTTTCGCGCGCGCAGAATCTCAGCCGCTCCACAATCGGAAATCGCGCTGTCCAAAAATAAAACCCCGCCGAAAAGGCGGGGCTGTTTTTTTATTCAAGCTTCATGTCGGCGATGGGGGGGATAAAGGCGGTAGTGGGCGCCGTGTCCCAGGGGAAGAGAACCCAGGTGTCCTGGCTCACCTCTGTAACGAAGGTGTCCACAAGCGGACGTCCCTCCGGTTTTGCGTAGACCGTTGCGAAGTGCGCCGAGCCGAACATGCTGCGAACGACGCGCGCCGTCTTGCCGGTGTCTACGAGGTCGTCGATTATGAGCCATTTGTCGTCAACTCCGACTAGGTCGGGGCGCTTTAATATATCGGCCGCGGACTGGTCGCGCATCGTGTAGCTTGAGATGCAGACTGTGTCCACCAGTCGGATGTTCAGCTCGCGCGCGATGATTGCCGCGGGCACCAGCCCTCCGCGCGCCACGGCGATGAGGCGGCTCCAGTCAGTCCTTATATCCAGAAGCTTCCACGCGAGCGCGCGGCAGTCCCTCTGCACCTGTTCCCACGATACGGGATAATTCTTATGATACCGTGCCGACGTTTCAGCCATCTATTTATTTCCCCTTTTTCTAAATTGTATAAAGTATCGGTATTTTAACGCAAAAAGGCCGTCACTGTCTATGGAGTTGAGGCGATGTCGCCAAGGTCGTCCAAAAGTCCGTCTATTTCGGAGCGCGTTTCGGGCGCGCCCGTAGCCTGCGCCGCGATCTCAACGTACAGTCCCTCGCGCGCCCCGTCCGGCAATAAATAGACCGGCATTGTGAAGGCCGTTTTGTCCTGCGTTAGGAGCCGCGCCCAGCCGTTTTCAAGAGAATCGACGAAGAGCGTGGATTTTTTTACCGCGTGCTTCACCGCACGGCCCTCTTTTTTTCGTAAGTGATGCTTATGCCGTCCGTGCGCAGCTTCACCGCGCCGTCAGCCGTGTCAAATCGCAGTATTTTCAATGCGCGTATCGCATTTACGACCTCTTTATGAGGATGGCCGTAGCTGTTGTCGCGCGCGTAGCTCAGCACGATCACTTCCGGGCGGACGCGCCGCAGGAGTTTTTTATCCGTGCCGTTGCTACTGCCGTGATGTCCCGCCTTAAGAATGTTCGCGGAAGGAAGCGCCGGGATGCTTGCCCGCTCCTCGCGCTCCGCGTCCGCCATCATCAGAAATGAGATGTCGCCATAGGTTATCTTTAAAATTATGGAGTTGTTGTTTGCGTCGCTGTGCGTGTTTTTGAGGAGTCGCGCCGGCGCGAGCACCTCGACCACGACGTCGCCGAATTTTTCCGTAAAGCCGCGTTTGGGGCGTCCGAATGGTATCCTTTCATCCTTTATCTTCTGATAAAAATCACGCTGGACGCGCGAGCCGTGGTTGTAGCCAGAGTCCCAGACCTTCCCTATCTCAAACGACGACAGCACCTCATCCATACCGCCGATGTGGTCTTCATGCGGGTGCGTAGCCACCAGAAGGTCTATTTTGTTCACGCCGCAGGATTTTATATACGCGACAGTCTCCCGCGCGGAGGCAGCCGGCCCAGCGTCTATTACGATCGTCTGGCCGTTTGGCAGCAAAAAGAGCGAGCAGTCTCCCTGACCTACGTCCACCGCGTAATATCTGAGCGGCTCTCCGCCTGCTGCCGCAAAACAAGAGACGGCAGGCGAAAACAGCAGAAAAAAGGCGGATAAAACAACAGCAGCGAATGCAAATGGCCTTTTCATAGTCTACAACAGCGCCTCCGTCTAAGTAAAATAAAAGCTGTGCTTTAATGCTATAATGATAACGCAATCTATCCAGAAAGGAAAACCACGATGTTTGGATTTTTTCTTGTGATCCCCCTTGTCATAATCATTATAACCGGCAATCTGCTGCGCGTCCGGGGCTTTTATTCCCAAAGCGACATATCCGCGCTCACGAAGACCCTGTACTGGGTCATACTGCCGCCGCTGCTCTTTCGCACCACCTACACGGCGGGCAAAGAGGTGCTGACGCAGCCAAATCTTCTGATAGCAAGCACGCTCTGTTACATTCTTACGCTCATAGCGGCATTTGCAATATCGTCTTTTCTGCACAAAGGAAATAAAAAACAGATAGCCGTCTCCGTATTCTCGTCTTTTCGCGCAAACAACATCTATCTTGGCTTTCCGGTGGTAGACCTTGCAATGGGCGCGGCCGGACTGCATCAGGCCTCCATTTACATCGCAGTCACGATGGTCTCCTTCCAGCTCATATCCATCGCCTCCGGCGACATCGTTATGTACGGCAAAATCAGCGGAAGCGGCCTTTGCAGCATCGGCAGGAGGCTCGTGACGAACCCGCTCATAATCTCCTGCGTGCTCGGCGTATCGGCCGCGATGCTCAAGATCCCGTTGCACTTTGTCCTTGATGAGACGATGAAACTGATGAGCGGCGCAGCCACCGCCGTAGCGCTGCTTGCGCTGGGAGGCACGCTTGACCTTTCGCGCCTGGGCCGCGTGATGGGCATATTGAAGGCGACGTGGTCGGACGCGGTGATAAAACTTCTGATAAATCCCTCCATCATGTACCTGCTGCTTTTGGCCTTCCCAGTCTCTAAACAGCTCTTTCAGGTGACGGTGATGCTCAGCTCGATGCCGTGCGCCGTCAACTGCTTCATACTGGCGAAAGGCATGGGCATGGACGGCGAATACGCGGCGGACCTTGTGGCCGCGACGACGCTGCTTGGAATAGTTTCGATACCGTTCTGGGCCTACGCGGTGGGCATGGCATAGCCGAAATAAATAAACCGCACGAGTGTAAAGGTTTCGCGTACACCTCCTATATTTGTCCTAAATCGCCAATGTGAAGAAATATTGCCATTTTATATCATGACATATTGAACTTTTTATATGTTTAGGTTTATAATATGTAAATCAAATATAAACTGAAGGAGTGCATGACATGATCCCGCATACTATCTCCACAGAAGATACACTCTCCAAAGCAACGAAAGTAGTAGTCGCCCTTGGCGGCAACGCGCTGATGGAGGCCGGAACTCCTCCTACAGCGGAAGAACAGCTCAAAGTAGTAAAAAAGACATGTGACAATCTGGCGGAGATAAGCTGCCGCGGCTATGAAATGGCAGTCGTTCACGGCAACGGTCCGCAGGTGGGACGTCTCGTCCTTCAGCAGGAGATAGCCGCCGCCGCCCAGCCCGACCAGCTGCCCGCGATACCGTTCGACGACTGCGGCGCAATGACGGAAGGCTTCATCGGATACCAGATACAGCAGAGCCTCCGCGACTCTCTCCGCAACAAAAACCGCAACGTCCCAGTCGTCACCATCGTCACCCAGGTCATCGTAGACGACAACGACCCCGCCTTTGAAAATCCCACAAAGCCTATCGGGCGTTTTTACACAAAAGAAGAGTCCGATAAAATGGCCGTAGAAAAAGGCTGGACGATGAAAGAAGATTCCGGACGCGGCTGGCGCAGAGTAGTAGCCTCTCCGAAGCCCAAGCGGATAGTCGAGCTTGATTCAGTAAAACGTCTTTGGGACTCGACGATCGTCATAGCGGCCGGCGGCGGCGGCATCCCCGTAATTGAAAACATGGACGGCTCTCTCTCAGGAGTGGCGGCGGTCATTGATAAAGACCTCGCGGCAGAACGCCTCGCAGAGGACATGGAGACAGACATCCTTCTCATCCTCACAGAGGTCGAAAACGTATACGTAAACTTCGGCAAGCCAAACCAGAAGGCGCTCACAAAAGTGACGGTGCCGGAGGCGATAGCATACATGGAAGAGGGGCAGTTCGGCTCCGGAAGCATGGAACCCAAAGTAATGGCCGCAATCAAATTCGCGCGCCGCTTCCCCGGTAAAAAAGCGATAATAACCTCGCTTGCCAAAGCGATAGACGCCCTCGAAGGCGAAGCCGGCACAGTAATCTCTATGGCATAAAAGCCAACGCAAGTAAATAAAAAGCGAGAGCCCACAGCGTCCGTGTTTTGACGCTGTGGGCTCTCGCTTTTTAAAAAACACAGACGCGCCGCATAATAAATTGTTTCGGTCTGTGGACCTCAGACTGGTATGTTGACTACGTTGCTTATCATGGTGGGGGCTTTGCCTCTTGCAAAATAAGGGGCGAATGGCTGTTGGCGTAGCGGAGCCTATGATTGCAAAAACCAAAGATATGAAAAAGGGTTCTCGCAGTTTTGCGAAAACCCTTGGCATTACTGATTAAAAATGGCGCGCCGGACAAGATTTGAACTCGTAACCTTCGGATCCGTAGTCCGATGCTCTATCCAGTTGAGCTACCGGCGCGTGTTCGGTTT
>JAVVPF010000030.1 GCA_036655895.1 Cloacibacillus sp.
GTTTCGGCCATATTCAGCATCAACAGAGTCGCTGTTTCCTACCAACAAGCAAAGCCGCGCGCCAAAGACGACCTTCGGCTTACAATGGAAGATATTATAAGATTCCTAAAAATGGCGGAGGCCGCGGGACATCAACCCCCCGCTAAACCCGGCGAACATCAAACAATTCTTAAACTGTAATTTTGTGCTTGCAAAACAGCCTGCCGTGACCTTTTCGGCTTCGGCCGCCTTTTCAATGCGGCTAATAAACCAAGTCACTAAATCCACGGCGTTGGCGCCAAGCCGCGGCGCGCTTACCTGCCGTCTACCTACCGCTTTTTATCTTAAGGTACGGCGGGCCGTTATAAACGCACAGAGCCGGGCCTCTTAAAAAGAGCCCGGCTCTGTGCGTTTGAAGCTTCCTATCTTGTTATTTTGAGCCGTCTGTTATTTTTTTCATTTCATTTTTAAAGTCGCTCATGAGAGCTTTTCCCTTGCTGTCATCCAGTTTTTCCCATGTATTTGAGAAAGCCTTCATCATTGGGCGAAGCTGCTCCGGCGTGTAGGTGTGGACTTTTATACCACGTTTGGTCATAAGGTCCAGATATTTTTTGTCGTTTGCCTCCGCGTTCTTTATGGAAAGCGCGGTCTGTTTGTTGACGGCAGCCTGCAGTACCTGACGATCTTCCTTTGAAAGCTTGTCCCATACCTTATTGCTGATCATTATGCCCAAGCATTCCGTATTTTTATTGTAGTTGTACCAATGCTTTATGACATCGCCCAACGCAGTGTAGGCTGCTACGATGGAATAACCCGTATCACCGTCGCATACTCCGGTCTGCATCGACTGATAGACATCGGCGAAAGGTATGGAGATGGTACGGAACTTCGCACCTTCCAGCGCCGTCTTGAAGACGTCCATGTTAGGTATGCGCAGCAACACTCCGTGGTCCACATTTGGATTGAGCGGCTCTTTGATCTCCTTCACCGTCCCCATGCCAACCATTCCTTCAAGATACATACCAAGCAGCTTCACACCCAATTTGCCGTTAAACTGATCCATCATTTTAAAGAACCAGCCGTTCGGGTCGTAGGCTTTAGCCACCTGCTTATAGCTTGCGGTATACCCGTGGATATATATCATATCCATTCTGCTGTCGAACTGGCTCGGAAAGGATATAGCCGCCATCTCTATGGTGCCGCGAATAAGTTCTTCATATACGAGTGAGTAGTCGCCCAGCTGGTTGGCTGGAAAAACGCGTATCTGGACTCGGCCGTTAGTCTTCTGCTCAACCTCTTTCGCTATCGCCCTCATCGAGGTAGTAGCAAAGTGTTCCGGCGGGTTTTGTCCGGCAAATTTGAGTACTACCGGCGCGGCCGTGGCCTGTGATAAGAAGGATACCGCTGTGAGCGTAAGCGCGGCAAGTGAGATGATGAAGAACTTGAGATAACCTTTCCTTTGCATGATGACACTCTCCCTTATTTTGATGTTTCTTTGCTTACTGCAAGCGCCTGCCCCGTCTTCTCCGGGAGAAGCTTCAGGTCAGTTACGACCCCTACTCCCATTGCTTCAAGATCGGCGCTTATATCAACTGGGATAACGCTCTCTTCTATGTTCTGGTTAAGCACTCCGCCCATACAGAGCGGCACCTTATAATTCTGTTCTTCCATCTCGTCTCTGACGCTGCGCGCATACTCCAACGCCATACCGTTGTGGGAGCTGATGAATATTATTTCGACACGTCGTGCGGCGGCTTCGGAGACGACCTCGTCTGGGTTGCGCTCCGCTCCGATGTTCTGCACTACGGCGCCTGCCGCACAAAGCAGCCTGTCTATCAAAAGCAGTCCGTGCTCATGGACGTCAGTTGAGGCGATGAGCGCATTGACCCCTGAAAGTTTCCGGCACACGTCACAGCTTTCGTAATATGGACGCCACAACTCGACGTGACTCAGCGTTCTTGTAAAGATGTCGTTTGGAATCGGCGGCTCGTAAGTATCAGCGCCGGAGCGCGCTCCCGGGTTCAACTGGTCCTCAAAGGCTCTGGGGCCTATCATTTTCAACACGTAGAGCATTTGGACAGCATCCTTAACATCGACTCCGCACTCCTCGAAGAAAGACAGTGCGTCTTTGAATATCCTTTTGCCCTTAGTACATATAGAATGCGCAAAGGCTTTGCTTGCGGAAAAATCGAAATGCGGATGAAGGCCGCGCGCTATTTTTTCAGTCTCACGACCCCAAAGCTGCGCCTCGCATATTTCATCAAGCGACGGCGCGCGAAGCGCCTCGGTAAACGGCACGGGGAGCACCGCATGCCCAGTGGGGCATTCGAGCTGCGTCATGATGTCCCATATAAGGTACTCCGACGTAAGAGAGCGGTTCTTTTCCGGATTCGGATCGGAAGATATGGTATCTCCATAGATCATAGAACCAACGCAGTCATGGTCATGTATTTCATCCAGAGCGAATATCCATCCGGAACGCTTCACAGGATCTGAGATTAGGCCGCCTATGCAGTGGGCGAGGCGCGCTCCCAAAAGCTCCTCCACTATATATTTTTCAAGATAGCCCCACGCGGCGCTCGTCGCACAGTCAAGAAAGAGCGCGCCAAAACCGTCGTCGAGGTATGAATGCATCATAGTTCCCTTGGCGCGCAAGGCTCCCATTATGCCAATTGCCTTTGCGGTCTCGACAGTGGTTATATCCGTTCTCTTCCACATAGGCGCTTCGTGCGCGAAAAACTGGGAGAGATTGCCTACTGTAGTGACACCGGCGCGCAGAGCCGCTACAGCGTTTGTCGTAGAGGCGGGAAAGCCGATTATAAAATCTCCCATGTGCGGCTGTATTGGCGCAGCCTGTCCAACGCCCTGCCAGTCGGCGTCGGTGGCAAGATACGGGCCGGTTTCCTGTATGGCCGAACGGCGAAGAGAAAGCGGAAGCGACATTCTGCGGTCAAGGCATATCCCGGCTCTGTCCATCGTGAAGCCGTTTGCTTCTGCGAAACCGTAGAGCCCCTGCAGCGCCTCTGCGGTGCTGGCCCATGTGTTCATGCCGATATGGGCGTGGTACATGATCTTTTTCTCTTGTACGCAGCGGCGTTTATATTCAAGCTCAGAGGAGACGTCATACTTGTCCATAAATTTAGTGCGCCCGATTTTCACTTCAGAGGCGATGGCGCGGGATTCTGAAAGTACGGTTGCCGCCTTTGGCAGTTCGGCTTCTTTTAGTATTGATCCAATTCGTTCCTGTAATCCTATCAACATCGGGCCGCCCCCATATAATTTAAATTCTTTTAGTTTATGTTCAATATTTTAATGTATTGCCTAAAATAACCCTTGTTATAGTTTAATAAAATCCCCTCCTAAGTTATGCGAGTATTTGTGCATTATCTACAATCCCTTCCGCAACGCTGCCATCTTATACAAAGGGAGCGCACCGATTTATATATTCTGCACAACGGCCTCGCCTGTTATGGTGATTTTGGCAAGGCTTTTTTCGTTCTGTTCTTTACCAATGTATTCCCGCTCTTCCGTTATTGTGACATGCGGCTTTTCAATGCCCATCAACTGGGATTGCCTCCGTAAATAAACGTCAAGCCTCATTTTGCTTTTTGCTGTAATTTCGTAAACGTTCGGCGCACAAAGCTTTGCATCTGGCAAAAAGGCATAATACAGGTCGTCGAAGAAACTGTGAATGATAGCAACTGAACATGAAAGCGAAAGAGAACTCGCAGCAGCCCCTACCGCACTGGCCACACCGGAACCGTGGGGGACTCTGATATCGGCTGCTTTTTCAACGTAGGCAGCCGCCGGCGCCCCGACACATATTTTTTTCATTCCGGTGCTACTGCATTTTTTTGCAAACAGCGCCTCAAGCCGCGTAGAGACCTCATTGCGCACTGCTGAGGCGAACTCCGCGGCGGAAAGCCCCAGCTGTTTTCCTAAAGTTTCTGACGCGATGCAGCTTGCCTCTTTGTTTCCATCATATAAACCGAGCGTACAGAGTGCGTCCGTAGGCGTATAGGCGCAAGAGGCGCCGCCCCTTGCTACAGGCACGGCTCGCTGCGGCCCGATGACAAGGGCGCCGCTCTTTCCATCCACGCACACTAAGCTGTCTCCGCCAAGCGCTGCGGAATATATTTCAAGCGAAGGTATCATCGTCTGATATGAACCAATGGACGCACCCTCCTCGGAAAACACCGGACGCCCTTCGCGTATCAGCCCTATGTCGGTAGAGGTGCCCCCCATGTCCGCCACTATCGCCGCGCCCTCATCTATATCATCTAGTACGGCCGCGCCGCGCATACTGGCTGCGGGCCCAGAAAATATCGTCTCTATTGGAAAGCGCGCACACCATTCTCCGGAAACAAGAGAGCTGTCACTACGTAGGAACATGAGTGGACAGTCAAGATCAAATTTTTCGGCGCAAAGCTTTACACTATGAATAAGATGCTTCGTAGATTGCATAAGTGACGAATTTAAAAATGAGGTTACGGTGCGCTTCACAGAATTTAATTTTGAGTGAGCTATCTCATGCCCACAAGTTAATCCTGCACATCCGATATCTTTTATAGTTTCTGCGGCCTTTATCTCATGTGACGGGTTGCGCGGCGAATAAAGAGACGATATGGCAAAATATTCTCCTACATGCTTTTTTGCAAAGTTCGCTAACGCGCCTATATCAAGCGGGGCGCGTTCCTTTCCCCATCCATTATGCCCACCCATTATGGATAGCGTTGCTGATGGGGAAACAATCTTTAATATCTCGTCTTTTATATGAGGGAAATCATCATAGCCAATAAGCACAAGCGCTACAGGAGCGCCTTTACCCTCAAGCAAAGCATTTGTCGAAAGTGTGGTAGAAATATTGAGAGATATTATATCCTTAGGCAACGCAGCGCAAAGTAGTTTCCTAATGACAGTTTCCACAGAGTATCCATAGTCGTTATGATTCGTGGAAATCTTCGCCGAAGATGTGATATACTTCCCTTCTGTGTTATAAAGGACTCCATCCGTGTTCGTTCCTCCGACATCAATACCTATCGTAAATTTTTTATGTCTGATTTCCTGTTCTTGCCGCATGGTTTCCCCCGAAAACACAACAATTTCATACTACTCAAAACAAAGCCATCCCTATCCAGTCCTATAATTCGAGAGACTGACAAAGAGTGGCTATAATCCGGCACTGTGGTTCTTGTTATTAAAACTCTTTGATTTTTCCCATGCCGCGCGATAAGATTCTTTCACGGCGGCTCTAAAATTCATTTGATCCATAACCCTTAGACTCTCCACTGAAGTTCCAGCGGGTGTGCATGACTTTATTATCAAAGGATGGAGGTCAAGGTCATTCTCTTCCCATAATTTTAAACAACCGAATATTGTCTGAAAAACCATCGCTGATGATGTCTTATAGTCCAGCCCACAAAGGACCGAAGCGTCTATCATTGATTCAAAGAATGACAACACAGGAGCTGGGCTAGTTAGCGAAGTGAAGATATCTATTTTATCTTCAGACACTGCAAAACATTTACCAAAAAGATTTAAAAGCTCCATTATATTTTTAAGTTGCGCCTCTTGGACATTTCCACTGATTGTGATCGGAATCGCTCCTTCCCCTACAGCACTGGGCGGATTAGGTAAAACTCTTGCCACTACTGCCCCGGGAAGTTCTTTTTGGTAGGTGCTGATAGAAATGCCCGCACTTACTGAAATCAATATCTTATTATCAAGAGACGTTTCTTTAAGATCGCAAACTACTCTTTCTACAATGGAAGGTTGCACACAGACAAAAATAAAATCAGACTGCAATACTGCCTCACGATTATTTCTGGCAACCCTCACTCCAAATTTTTCTTTTAATTCCGCACATCGGACGGCATTAGGATCAGCAATCGTAATTTTTTCAGCTATAGACTGTGAGGTATTCGTTAAATGATTGATCAACAGCTCGGTAATATGCCCTGCTCCTATGAAAGATATCTTCATGATGTTTTCTCCTTTTAGTTTAGATGAACTTATGCTGATGCTCCAGCTCTATGCTTAGATTTCCGACGACATCTATTTCTCAGTTGGATAGTAATAAAAATCAAGAAATCAATTTTGCATTAACTGTGGAAGCCACAGCGCTATCTTTGGAAAGGCAATAATTATGGCAAGACCTAACATCTGTAATAGAATGAATGGGATAGCCGCTGAGTATATTTCTTCTATTGTAACGTCTTTAGGCGCAGCACCCTTCATGTAAAAGAGAGTAAAACCAAACGGCGGAGAAAGATACGCGACCTGCAAAAGAACCATAAATATCAATCCCCACCACAGTGGGTTGAATCCAGCACTGGATATAAGAGGAGAGACTATCGGGGCCGCGAGCATTATCATTGCGGCTGGTTCCAGAAACATGCCAAGAACAAAAATAAATAACACCGCTACCGTGAATATAGCCCACGGGCCGCCGGGCAAACTCATTGCGATATTGCTGATCAGGACGTTGCCTCCGATCCCCGAGAATATGGAACCAAATGCAGAAGCTCCAATTATTATCCAACAAACCATAGCTGTTATCTCCATGGTTTCTATAGAAGATTCAAAGACAAGCGTTCTAGTTAACTTCTTATTCAACGTCACCAACAAAAGAGCGCCACCGGCGCCGAAAGCCGCAGCCTCGGTAGGGGTCGCCATTCCCGTCAATATAGAACCTAGCACTATAAGTATAAGCATACTAGGCAAGAAAACATTGCGCAGGGCTTGGATTTTTTCTCTTGTAGTCGCCCTCTCATTTAGAGGCAGCGCTGGACAAAGTTCTTTATTAAAGTAACTTCTCACCAGTATATATAGCGAATAGATAAAAGCCAAAAAGAGTCCGCATGTAATTCCTCCAGCAAAGAGCCCACCGATAGATACACCTGTCACCGCTCCGTATACAACCATATTTGTGCTAGGTGGGATAAGCTGTCCAAGGGTGCCGCCCGCCATAACAGAACCGATGCCAAGCTTTCTGTTATACCCATGTTTCGTCATCTGTGGCAGGCCTATCAATCCAAGCCCAATTACACCAGCCGCCACGACACCTGAGATTGCGCCCAGCATAGCGCCTACAAGTATAGTTGCAACAGCCAATCCTCCGCGCAGCGGGCCGGACCATTTATAGAACGCGTCATACAAGTCTTCTACAACCCGCGCCTTTTGCAGCACGAGTGCCATAAATATAAAAAGCGGTATCGCGATTAGAGTGAAGTTATTCATCGTACCCCAAACCGCCGAGATGGCAAGGCTTACCCCGCCTGTTCCCCATAAGACACAACCAAAAAGCAGTGCGACAATCAGAAGCGAAAATGAGATCGGAATACCAATGGCAAGCGCCATCATAAGCAATAGGAACATGTAAAGAGGCGTATAGTCAAAAACCATAATCAGTTCTCCTCCTTTGAGGGTAAAGAATCTTTTGTCAAAGGTAAAACGATATTTACAATGGACTGAATGGCTACAAAAAAGAATGAGAATGGGACAAACAGTTTAAACCACCATATAGTTGGGTTAAAATCAGTCTGATGAACGGAACGCTCATTAATCAACATGGACTCATAGGCCCAGCCGCTTGCGTAATAGGCAACAACAAGGCACCCACCGGCGATCAGTAAATTAGAAAGAGTTTGAAGTCTAGTTTGCCACTTCAAGGAAACGTATTTCGGAAGGATGTCCACGTTAACATGTTTATTGTTTAATTGACAATAGATTCCTCCAACAAGAAAAAACATTCCGTAAATGAATATAGGAATTTCGTATCCCCATGATGGCATGCTATCAAAGAAATAACGCTTACAGGCTGCATATATTATTAATCCAATTAAAGGCAGAATAATGAGCGCTGTTATGTCGCCTAAATATTTTGAAATACGATTAAATTGCATGGCAAATTTTTTTAACATGTTTTTTCTCCTAATCGTCTTCTATATTAAGGGGATAAAGGGGGCAAAATTTCTTTAAAATAATGCCCCTCTGCGGGAATCAAATAACAGAGTGTTGACTATTTATGCCCCAAAGCCTTAGCCTGGTCTTTATAACCGAGATCGGAGAGTACCTTCGAGTAAACTTTTATAAATGCCTTACCTTCTGGCGTTTTGTTTGCCTGCTCAAGAATTACCTTCGCTCCTATTTGACGAGCTTTAATTACATCTTCCTTAGGTAAGACAATAATCTTAACTTTTTTGTTTATCCAATCTTGTTTTGCGATAATACTCTGCGGTGGGTTAGTGACTGCGGAACGATACCTTGAATGGTCTCGTGCGGCAAGGACTATATCCTTGAGATCCTGAGGTAAATTATTCCATTCCTTGGTATTGACGATAAACCCCTTGTCTTCATTAGAGCCTAGGTGTAGGCATGGTTCCACGACAAACTTGGTAACTTCGTGCAAACCCATATCTTTATTTTCTTTCCAATCAGAGAACTCTGCCGCGTCAATGGTCTTCATTTGAAGAGCGGTATATATTTCAGGAGCCGCAACACTTACAGTATTAGCGCCAAGGGCCTTATAGAACAGCGCCCCAATTCCACCCGCACGAATATTCTTTCCCTTAAAATCAGCCAAACGATTAATCGGCGTAACCGAACACAAAATCTCTGGGGGCATAAAATCCAACGTCCCTAAATAGGTCACGCCATATTTCTTATATAGCTTCTCCTTTATAGGCATAAGTTGTTCTTCCAGGTACATTTCATTGCTAAAATCTGTGATGGGGCACCCCGGGCGATTGCCAAGAATCGCAAAGGTCGGGTCTTTGCTGGACCAATATCCAGACCAAACAAAGGCTGCCTGTACTATGCCATTTTTTACCGAGTCAAAGGAATCATAAACTGGAAATAACACTCCGGCCCCAAATGGTTCTATCACTAAACGACCTCTGGAGGCTTTCTTTACTGTATTACAAAAATCAACGACTGTCTGATAGCGCTCCGTACCCACCATAGAGTGAGTTACTAAACGCCACTTATAGACTTTCTCGGCCGCGTTCGCAGGAAATACCGTTACAACAAGAAGCAATGCCATTAAAGAAATTGTCATAAAACCTTTTAAAAATTTGTTCATATAAACTGCCTCCTTTATTTTTGTGATACGGTACTAATAATGTACTTCCTGTCGTTAAATATGTCATTGGACATTGAAGCACAAAATAAAAAGCATTACTCCGTGTCCGTTGTGCACTTCGCACAAGCCCGTGGCACTGGTTTAATTTTAAATTAGATTCATGTTATTTTGAACAAATTTTATTTTATCCCTCATTTTTTAATAAAATCATTTCTACCCACTTTATTTCTTTTCCTTTTAAATCCTGCGCTGTTATAATATGCAACTGTGTGTCATATATTTTTATATAGAAGGTGTTGCTATGAAAAGCAAAAAATTTCTTTCGTTGATTGCAGCCGTAGCTGTCGTTTTGACAGCCGCCATCTCCGCCTTTGCGGCCTCCGCGCCACAAGGCAAGCGTGTAATAACCGACCAGTTGGGACGCAGCGTTACTATCCCACAAAATCCGAAAAGGGTCGTCTGCCTTATGCACCACGCGCTTGACATAACGCTTGAGCTACAGGCTGGAGACAGGCTTGTCGGCATAATGAAAGACTGGGACAAACTGCTCTTCCCGGGCATCGCGGAGATTTATCCGCCAATCAAAACACTGCCGCAGGTCGGCACACTCACTGAAGTCAACATGGAGGAGCTGCTCAAGGTCAACCCCGACCTCGTAATAGTAACGCACTATTTCCCGCAGGAGACGCTGAAAAAGATCGAAGCGGCAGGGATTCCAGTTGTCGCTATTTCGCTCTATCAGGCGGATTTCGAAGAGGCGTCGAAGCTCAACCCTAAGTTGAAAAACCCGGACAGAGCCTATACCATCGGAATGAAAATAGGCGTCAATCTGCTTGGCGAGATATACAATAAACCAAGAGAGGCCAAAAAGCTCAACACATTCGTTGAGGATCGGCGCGCCCTCGTCGGCGACAAACTATCGGCCATCCCCGAGAATAAAAAAATAACCTGCTACATGGCGAACCCAGACCTTTACACCTACGGCAGCGGTAAATACGTCGGCGTAATAATGGACAGAGCCGGAGGCATCAACGTCGCCCGGGAGATAAGCGGTTACAAAGCGGTCAACATGGAGCAGATACTAAAATGGGACCCTCATGTCATCTTCGTGCAGGATCGCTACGCAGCTCAGGTCATACCCCAGATAACCAAGGGGGCGGCCTGGGCGCAGATTTGCGCCGTCAAAAAACATCGAGTTTACGAAACACCGGAATATGTGAAGCCATGGGGACACCCATGCCCTGAGTCAATGGCGCTCGGTGAATTGTGGATGGCGAAAAAACTCTACCCTGAACGCTTTAAAGACATCGATATCAATAAGTTCGTGCAGGAATTCTACACCACTTTCTACGGCGTCCCGTATAAAGGAAAACATTAATGGGTCTAAATGGCGGCCAAAATAAAGACCGGCTGCTTCAGACGGGGCTGGCGCTGGCCGTACCGGCCTCGTTTCTCCTGTCGTTGCTGATAGGGCGCTACGACATACCGGTTGAGACTCTGATAAAAATGCTGCTTTCGACCGTACTTCCGATAGAAAAAACATGGCCGCAGACGATGGAGACTGTATTTTTTCAGATACGTCTGCCTCGCATCACAGCGGCATTTTTCGTCGGAGGCTCGCTTGCAGTCTCTGGGGCTATATTTCAGGGGATATTTAAAAATCCTCTCGTCTCTCCAGATATTCTGGGAGTCTCCTACGGTGCTGGCTTTGGCGCGGCGTTAGCGATACTGTTGACAAACGGAGGTCTATATCTACAGGCCTCCGCCATTTTTTTCGGCCTAACCGCAGTCTGCGCCGCATACGCAATGGCGCGCCTCTTCAAAGGCGCGCCTGTATTAGTGCTCGTACTCTCAGGAATCATAGTCGGAGCCTTCTTTCACGCGCTGCTTTCGTCTCTGAAATATATAGCAGACCCATACGACAAGCTGCCCTCTATAATTTTCTGGCTCATGGGCTCGCTCTCACGCGTTGCACCAGAGGATCTGAAGTGGAGCGTCCCCGCCTTTATCACTGGCATCACAGCGCTCTACGCCTGCCGTTGGCGCGTCAACCTGCTTGCGCTCGGCGACGAGGAGGCTCGTTCTTTAGGCGTCAACACGACAGTTGAACGTGGCGTTGTAATCTTTATATGCACGCTGCTCTCATGCCTTGCTGTATGCCTCGCCGGAACGATAGGGTGGGTCGGCCTCGTAATACCTCATGTCGGAAGACTCTTTGTCGGATCCGACTACAGAAAGCTCATTCCAGTTTCCGTATCGCTTGGAGGCATATACCTCATTCTCATTGACAACGCAGCACGCGCGCTTACCGCAAACGAAATTCCGTTGGGCATCCTCACCTCGCTAATAGGCGCACCCTTCTTCGCACTGCTGCTAATTAAAAGAAGGGCCGGGTGGCAGGCATGACGCTCGAGGTTCTCTCGTTATTCGCCGGCTACGGAGGGAAAACCGTCATTGAAGACATTTCCTTTAAACTTTCAGCAGGCTCCGTACTCTGCCTGCTTGGGCCTAACGGCGCAGGGAAATCGACGCTGATAAAATGTCTGGCTGGAACAGCCGCGCCTCTGCGCGGTGAAATAAAAATTGACGGCAAGGCGCCGCGCGAAATGGGGCGCAGAGAATTTGCGAAAATTGTAGCCTACATTCCACAAAGTTCGGGTCCCGTATTTCCATTCAAAGTACGCGACATGGCCGCTATGGGGCGTACCCCGCACAAAGGCTTCTTCGACCAGCCGAACCCAAAAGACTACGCTAGGGTAAGCGAGGCTCTTGCGCAGCTTGGGCTCTCGCATCTCGAAGAAAAAAATTTTACAGAGTTATCCGGCGGCGAACGCCAGATGGCGCTCTTTGCCGCAGCGCTTGTGCAGGAACCGCAAATACTTTTGCTTGACGAGCCCACCTCCCATCTTGATTTCGGCAACCAGATCAAGGTGCTCAAGACGGTACGGCGTCTTGCGGACGAAAGAGGCATCAGCGTCCTCATGGCTACGCATTCGCCAGAGCATGCGCTCTTTATAGGGGACGCCGCAGCTATAGTAAGGGACGGGAAAATGTGGCCGCCGGGAGCGCCCGACGAAATAATCACAGAAAAGAGCATAAGCGAATGTTTTGCCGCAAAGGTTCGCGTAATAGAAACACAGGACGGCCAAAAAGTTTGTTTCCCAGACAAAACGGGGCTTGAGTCGTGGTAATGGAGTGCCCTTCCGCAAATAGTAACTTTCCAGATTTATGCACTTCTTACTAAATCATCTGAACTTAATGTGCATCCGTAAAAAGACAGCGAATAAGAAGTATCTTCTTATTCGCTGTCTTTTTCTTTAATTAATAACCTTTTTCAATAGCTATTGAACCATAAGAGTTAGGACTCTACTGATTCTTGCAAAGAGAGATTATTAATTACCTCGTAATAACGACTGATCGATGCATGGTCTAGATTTTCACCACCATGATTGGCTACGGAAAGCATCATTTCTAAGACTTGCACGGAAAACGGAACCGAGCAATTTACCGCCCTGCTTGTTTCTAGTACATTTAGAATATCTTTAATATGCAGCCCTATTCTAAATCCTGGCTCGTAGCGCCCTTCCAGCATTCGGGGTGCTTTATCCTCCATACATTGACTACCCGCGAGTCCTTTTCGTATGGCCTCAAAGACTTTGCGCGGATCGACTCCTGCTTTTTTTGCAAGAATCATTCCTTCTGCAACTGCGGAGATGTTAATTCCGACTATCATTTGATTTACAAGCTTAGTGATTTGTCCCGCTCCGCTTTCGCCTATATATGTAACACTAGCCCCCATCTTCGCAATTACTGGGCGTACCTTTTCAAAGGCCTCTTTATTACCGCCAACCATGATTGCAAGCGTCCCATCTTTAGCCTTTTCTTGGCCGCCGCTAACAGGTGCGTCTATCATCTCTACACCTTTTTCTTTTAAGAGCGCGCAAAGCTCCCTGCTGACAATGGGAGCGATTGAGCTCATATCAACCACAATCTGCCCTTTCTTCATGCCTTTTATTATTCCGTCATCACCGGTAACAACTTTCTGTACATTTGGAGAATTGGGAAGCATTGTGATGATAAGATTTGAAGATTCTTTTGCTACTTCTTCGGGTGAAGAAACGCATTCTGCTCCACAAACGCAAAGTTCCTCTACTGCCTCTTTATTGATGTCAAATACAACAAGAGAGTACCCCGCCTTAATGAGGTTTTTAGCCATTGGTTTTCCCATAATCCCAAGGCCTATAAATCCTATTTTATCCATCAAAATGACCTCCGTATATATTTTTTAACTAATTCCTTAATAACCTTTTTCTATGTCGATCACATTATCAAGTGCTTCTCCAGCCTTAAGCCTACGCAAGTTTTGAAATACAATGTCAAAGGTACGGTCTATATAATTTTCTTCGTCATCACACCCCATGTGCGGCGAGATGATAAGGTTGGGCACAGACCAAAGCGGAGAATCCTTAGGAAGCGGTTCCTGTTCAAAAACATCAAGCACGGCACCTGAGATATGCCCGGCTTCTAGACTGCAGATCAGCGCGTCGTTATCTACTATTTTCCCCCGGCTTATGTTTACAAAACCAGCGCCCTTCTTCATCACAGAGAATTCTCTTTCTCCGACAAAATGGAATGTATCTTCTACCAGTGGGAGAGTAACAACGACGTAATCCGCCGAACGCAACACCTTATGAAGTTCCGACGGGGGTAATATTTCATCAAAATTTTCTTTAGGTATCTGATTTATATCGACACCAACTGTCTGCATTCCAAGCTGTTTCGCGGCCAGAGCAACGGCACTCCCCTGCTTGCCTGCACCAAGAATTGCAACCTTGGAACCCTTTATAACGGAGACAAAATGCCCGTCCCAAAAATGTTTTCGCTGCGCGCATGCAAGTCTAGGCATATGGTTTCCTAACATAAGCAAAGCCATCATGGCATATTCATACGTTTTCGGAGCATGTGCACCTCTGTTGTTGGTCAGTATCACACCTTTGGGCAGCCAATCCAGCGGCAACAAATGTTCTATTCCGGCCCCTATTATATGTATCCACTTAAGACGTGGCGCAAGCAACGCTATCTCTTTAAGCGGAAACATATAGCCTACTACGATGTCCGCCTCTTTTATATCCCGACGGAATTTTTTATAGTCTTCTTCATTCCAGCTTGGGTCATTCTCAAAGCTCGTCGTTGTAATTGTTCTTGAAATATTTATACTGTCTATAAACTCTGGGTATTTTTTCATAGCGGCATCCACGCGTTCCTGTGTCATGCGAAACACTTTGAGGCTGTCCTCCGCCGTCATTACCATGATATTCAATTTCTCATTCAATTTTATCTGCCTCCTTAAAATTCCGTGTCTAGGTTCACGAGGTTTACAAGGGGCTTGCCTTCAAGGTAATTGCGAACATTGCACATAAGTATGTCAAGGCTTCTTGGCATATAATTTACAGGGTCATCAGATGATACATGCGGGGTCATTATCAGGTTAGGCGTCGTCCACAACGGCGATTCGTACTCAAGTGGTTCTTTGTCAAAAACGTCAAGTATAGCCCCGGCCAGCGCTCCAGTTCGTAGCTTCTTATCAAGTGCAGCGGCATCAAGCAGCTGTCCTCGAGAAACATTGAGCAACGATGCTGTCTTTGGCAACCAGCCAAGCTCCCTTTCCCCGATCATTCTGTAGGTTGATTTAGTAAGCGGAGCCGCTATCACGAGGAAGTCCGCACTCTTCAGCGCTTCCTCCAATTTATCGACGGTCAATATTTCGTCACAATAAGGATGCTCTTTGATTACAGGATCTATTCCCGTCACATTCATACCAAGGCGCTTGCCTTGCCTAGCAACCTCTCCACCCTGACATCCAATTCCGATAACGACCAGCTTTTTCCCTTTAATAACGGTGGTAAAAACTCTCTCCCACTGCCCTTTCCTCTGCGCTGTATAAAGCTTAGGAATTGCAGAATTGAGCATTCCAAGATATGCGGCAAAAGTTTCCCCCGATTTTGGCTGATGGACGCCCCTGCTATTAGTTAGAGAGAGTCCCTCTGGAACCCAGGCAAAAGGAGTTATATGTTCCACTCCGGAACTATTGAAGTGTATCCATTTGAGATGAGGTGCATAGGTATGGATATGCTCTGTGGGAAACGTATATCCCATGAGTATATCCACCTCTTTCATTCTGGTAAAGAAAGAGTTTAAATCATTTTCCGTCCAACGATCATAATCATATTCACTGCTGCCCATCGTTACACAAAACCGATCCGCAATGTCACGGTTCCTAGCTATCGCGTCAAGTACCTGTTCTTCCGTCGCTTGGTATACATAGGCAGAGTGGCGGTTATTCATTATGTGTATTTGAAGTTTTTTCACGGGGGACCTCTAAAATTCCATTGATATATCGACGATATTTCTCATCTGGCGGCCTGCAATTTCATTACGGAGATTCTCTATTGTAAGGTCAAGTGTTAACGGAATGTAATTCACAAGATCATCGGAGGAAACATGCGGCGTTATCACCAAATTAGGAGTGGTCCACAAAGGCGAATCTTCGGGAAGCGGCTCCACACAAAAGACGTCTAGTATCGCTCCGGACAATTCGCCATTCCGGAGTTTTTCATCAAGCGCAGCCTCATCAAGCAAAGGGCCCCTTGATACATTGATGATCCCGGCTCTTTTCGGCAGCCATCCAAGTTGCTCCCTACCAATGATGCCCTTTGTCTCTTTTGTAAGCGGTGCGGTAATGGCCAGAAAATCTGCGTCTCTAAAAACTTCCTGCATTTTGTCCATTCCAACAACTGCATCACAATAACGATGTTCTTTACAGTAAGGGTCTATCCCCGTTACCACAAGCCCCATATCTTTGGCACGTCTTGCCATCTCGCCACCCTGATTGCCAACACCAAAGACCACAAGTTTCTTATTTTTTATGACAGTAGTAAAGACTCTATCCCATTTGTGATTACGTTGGCCTGTCATGAGGCGCGGCATGGCTGCGTTCAGCATACCAAGGAATGTAGCAAAGGATTCTCCTGATTTTGGGAGGTGAATACCACGGTTATTGATGAGCTTAATACCATCGGGAACCCATGTAAAAGGAGAAATATGCTCAACGCCTGAGCTGATAAAGTGAATCCATCTAAGATTCGGGGCGTAGCCTGCTATATTTTCAGTAGGAAAACTATACCCGACAAGAATATCTGCCGTGCTCATATAGCTATAATACTCATTGAAATCCTCATCTGTCCATTTCTCAAGCTCGTCATAACCGCTACTGCCAATTGTTATGTACAGCTGCTCGGCAAAATCAGCGTTTCTCTTAAGCAGGTCATCAATTTGCCCCTGCGTTGCTTTAAAAACTTCGACAGAACTTCTGCTGTTTTCAATATGGATATGAACTTTACCGTCTTTCATGATGACGTCTCCCCCTTTGCAGTCTAACGTTCCACAATCACGCTAAGCCATTGCTGTTTTATAGATTTTTTTCAAAACTGGATATACCCAAATCAATATTGCAACCACGGCGAGTGAACCCGCTATAGGACGGTTAAAGAAGTCAACTATATTTCCATTCGACTTGACCATGGAAATAATGAAGTTCTTTTCCATAAGGTTTCCAAGCACAATCGCCAGCAACATAGGAGAAATCGGAAAGTTGTTTTCTTCCATAATATATCCCAGCAATCCAAAAAACAGCATTACGGCAACCCCGAAGAGGCTATTGTTTATTGAAAAGGCACCGACAATACAGAATACAAGGATCACCGGAAGAAGTACGAACGGAGGGATCCGTAGAATATGACGAAATGTCTTTATAGAAAAATATCCCAATACGAGCATCATTATATTCGCAATAGCAAAACAGATGAATACACTATAGATAATCTCAGGATGATCTAAGAACGCAGTGGGGCCCGGTTTAAGATCCTTTATATAGAGGATTCCTATAACCATTGCCGTTGTTACATCTCCAGGGATGCCAAAAACAAAGGCTGGAATCCAGGCCGAAGCAAGAGCAGAGTTGTTGGCCGATGTACTTTCAATGATACCTTCCATATGTCCAGTACCAAATTTTTCAGGAGTTTTTGAGAATTTCTTGCTGATGGCGTAGGCCAACCACGCCGCAATATCGGCCCCTGCTCCAGGAAGAGCTCCGACAACAACTCCTATAATATTGCCGCGAAAGAAGTTAGGAAGATGAGCACGCCATAGAGGAAATATCCCTTTATATATATGGCCGATTTTGCCATCATAAGCCGTCGATGGCGGAGTCGTCGAGCTAACGCGCCGCATAATTTCTGAGACAGCGAAAAGCCCTATGAGAACGGGGATAACATGGATACCAGCGAGCAGTTCTGTACTGCCGAAGGTAAATCTCGGCTGTCCTGTTATAGAATCGTATCCAATGGTAGTTATGAAAAGCCCTAAAAATAGTGAGGCAATACCCTTGATGGTGTCCTGCGACGTCATAAATGTAGCACATGTTAGCCCCAGACACGCAAGCCAAAAATATTCATAGGTACTAAAATTCAATGCAACTTCAGCAAGAACAGGGGCGGCACACATAAGAGCAACCAGTCCAAAAAGCCCTCCTATCGCCGAGAAGAAACAGTTGGCGCCAAGTACCATTTCTGCCTTTCCCTGTTGAGTAAGTTTATAGGAATCGTCGGTGTAAGCACCCGATGCGGGAGTCCCAGGGATTCGCAGTAACGTTCCAGGAATATCGCCGGCAAATACAGCCATTGCGTCGCAGGCAATAATTGCAGCAAGGGCCGGAACAGGATCAAGAAATATTGCGATCGGCATAATAAGGGATACCGCCATAACTGCGGTAAGTCCGGGAATGGCTCCAATAACTATTCCATAAATAGACGACGCAAGCATTACCAATAATACTTCTGGCTTGAAAACTATATTGACGGCCTGAAAAAGAATATCCAGCATAATATATTTCCCCCTATTCCAAACTACAGGCCAATAAATCCGGCAGGAAGCGGAACCAACATTATTTTAGAGAAGAATACATAAATCAATAATGAGCTTGCAACGGCCACTATGAATGAAGATTTTAATTTTCTTCTAAGCCACCATATTGTAAATGTAATCATGATGATAACAGTGGGGACAAAGCCCAATAGGGTGGAGACCAACATATAAAAAACTAAATTTGCCGGAATAAGGCAGATATTAGCGACAAGAGTAGGTGATTTTGTCCATTCACCGAGCACTACTAATTTATCCTTTGTTTTCAGCCCTCTTAAAATAAGCATAACTCCGCACCCAAGAATAAATACCGCGGCCACCGCCGGAAAAAACCCGGATCCGTACGCGTATCCCGGTAAAGAGGGAAGGGATCGAGCATAAACCAATACAAATAAAGAGAAACATACTAACACCATGCCAAATATTTTATCGCTGATTTTCATCGTATTCCCTTCCCTTTCTATTTCCTGTATTTAGTAAAGTTATTTATTTTACGATGCCTACAGATTTCATAACCTTACCGTAGTTCTCGTCCATTTCTTTGAGAAACTGCTTAAATTCATCAGGTCCAAGATAGGCAGGGGTTTTTCCAGCTTTTTTCATGGTATCCTGGAATTCTTTTGACTCCCAGACCTTCTTGATTGTGTCACCAAGGTTTTTCTTCATTTCCTTTGATAGCCCTGCGGGGGCGGCAATACCGCTCCATGAATCAAGCTGCCATTTTGAGCCGGTAGCCTCTTTAAGGGTAGGGATTTTCGGCCATTCGGCAACGCGGGTTTTTGTGATCGTTACGAGCGGGCGCACCTTTTTTGCATTAACCAGCGGGCCGGCCTCGTTAGGAGAGCAAACAACAAAATCAAGGCCGCCTGCGGCAAGATCCTGAAGCGACGGTGCGGCGCCGTCATTAGGAACCCAAACAACATCGTTTGCCTTGAGTCCTTCAGCCTGTAGCATACCCGCTGCGCAGAGATGCCATATTCCGCCATGAGACGCTCCCGATGCTTTTAATTTTCCAGGGGTCTTCTTAATAACGGCTATAAGCTCCTTCATATCTTTATAAGGTGCATCTTCTTTGACAAAGACAGCTCCTCCGACAGAAACTATCAAGGCAATTGGCGTCAGATCTTTATAAGTTAGACTTGTTAGTCCAGACCAATGCATCATATTAAGTTCACATTCGATATCTCCCAGAGTATACCCATCAGGAGCGCCTTTTGCGATGGCGGTATGTCCTACTACACCTTGGCCGCCCGTACGGTTAATGCTGTTGACACGGACGCCAAGAATATCGCCCATAATTTTTGCCACAAGTCGGGCGTTAAAATCCGTCCCCCCTCCGGTGGCAAAGGGGATCAACATGGTAAATGGCTTCTCTTTAGGCCACGTGGCCGCTTGAGCAGGAACACCTACCGAAATACAAGAGCAAAACATAACTATCGCCAACATCACCGCTAACTTCTTAAACATGAACACGACCTCCTTATTATGTTTATCGGGAAAATGTCTCTTCCCGTAAAAACCTGCACAATAAAAGCTCTTACTTAACATATTTAGCCAGATGGTGCTCGGCAAAATAACCTGCCTTTTTGGGATCTCTTTCCTTGATCGCCTCCAAAATTTTCCTATGTGCTACAACGGTACTTTCAAGCAACCCCAGGTCCTCTTTATATCGGCGCCACATATGGACATTAGCCTTCATCAGAAGATTTTTGCTTACATTTAAAATTTCCTCGTTGTTCGTCGCCTCAGCTATAGCCATATGAAAGGCGCCGTCAATATCAAGAAAAAGTTCAATATTGTTATCTTCCAACGCTTTCATAGAAGCCTCTAGCAAATCCTCCATCTTTGTTATCTGTTCTGGCTCTGCACGCCTCGCCGCCATCACAGCAACAGAAGGCTCCAATACCATGCGAGCTTCAAGAGCTTCAAAGGACCCGTTTACTCGTTCGGTGTCTTCGAGGAATTTCTCTAAAATTCCTCTTGGCCCAAATCTACCAAACAGGGCATCTTCCGTTACATATGTACCTTCTCCTGGAACTCTTACAATAATCCCCATCAATTCCAACGCAGACAACGCTTCGCGAACAGACGTCCTACTGATGTCGCTCTGTTTTACAATATCAAGCTCGTTAGGAAGCTTATCTCCGGGCTTAAGCGCTCCTTCTTCAAGCAGAGATAGAATCCTTTTTACAATTATTGCTGGCTTTTTAGTTGAATCTTGTTTCGAAAATAAGTCTGCCATGTGGCCTCTCTTTTCTGTATTATATACTCTATAATATGTATGACATATTATGTGGGTAATATAGCGCCTACATAAATTTTGTCAAGTCTGTTTCCAATTTCACCTGTTGAAGATTTTTAGTATAAAAATAGTCATGAAGTTATCCTGAGCTCTGGTTGCTACCTATTTTTATTTCCCATTCTATTTATTAAAATCGTCTTCTAAACCACATCTCAAAGCCGCACAATACAGGAATACATGCCACTTATGCTTGTCATGATCTATAAAAAACCAAACTGCAGAAGCATCAAGCCCCCGCTTTCGCGGGGGCTATCTATACTGTTGGGAAATATATTCTAAAAATGGAGCCGGCGAGGGGATTCGAACCTCCGACCTGCTGATTACAAGTCAGCTGCTCTACCAGCTGAGCTACACCGGCAATTCTGGTATGGCACGTCAAACGAGCCGAAAAATATTATACATGATTATGAGGCTTTGTCAAATTCCCAAGGCCGCGCAATTGGGGCTGTCAGCAGATTATATAGGACGCTTGAGGCAGAGACACAAAGAGGAGGTTTGACAGCCGCGGTTCGGCTGGTTCCTCCTCTTGATTTATGTATTCTCTTTCGTTGAGCATATTGTAATATGCGCTGTTTTTTGCGGTTATGGTAGTTTTGCTTTATCTTTGGTGATGAAAATTACCGGTCAGCCATCAGCCTTTTGCTTTTTTTATGAGCGCGGCGAATATCTCGGCCTGTACAGGGTCCTCTTCAAAGAGACATTCGGGATGCCACTGGACGGCCGCGGCAAATTTATATTCGGGAGCCCATATAGCCTCTATGAGGCCGTCTTCCGTCACTGCCGCGATCTCTGCTTTGCGCGCCAGTTTGTCTATGGCCTGATGGTGCATGGAGTTGACGCGCATCGTATCGCCCTTCGCCGACGGAAAGAGCCACGGCGCCTTTATTATGACGTCGTGGACGTAGCCCCTTATGACGTCGGAGCGTTTGTGCAGTATCCATTCAGGTTTGAGGTCGGGCATGTGCTGGATGAGCGTGCCTCCGAGCGCCACGTTGAGCAGCTGGCAGCCGCGGCAGATGCCAAGCACCGGCTTGTTTTTCTCAAGCGCCTCGCGGCAGAGCGCAAGCTCAAAGCGGTCGCGTTCTATGTATGGGCTGACCGCGCCTTTATTTTCGCAGCCGTAGAAGGCGGGCGCTATGTCGCTTCCTCCCGCAAACAGTACGCCGTCGAGCTTTGAGGCAAGCGTCTTCAGTTCGCGCGGATCTTCTGTCGGCGAAAGCAACAGCGGAAGGCCTCCCGCGGCGCGTACTCCGGAGATTATTTTTTCCGTCAGGCGCGAGAGCAGCCAGAAATATTCAAGGACGTCGCTTTCGACCTCTGAAAGAGCCTTCGAGGCGAAGGCGTGTCTGAATGGGGCGGTGGCAATTCCAATAAGCGGTTTCATCGTCTCATCACTCTCCAGTCTTTCTGCTCTTTCCATTTCTATCATTCCTTTTTCAATTATAGTATCCGCCGCGCCTCACGCCAAGTGATATATGGCGGGGCGTATGCGCGAAGAAAAAGCGAAAAACCGGATGCGGCGCATAACTTCCGCAGCGCCACGCGCCCAGCGCCCCGTTAGGGGCGCAGGTTGCGGCCGATGCAGTAATATTCAAATCCAAGCGCCAGCATTTTTTCCGGGTCGCAGATGTTGCGGCCGTCAAAGACGATTTTGCGCGTCATCAGCGCGCCGAGCTTTTCCCAGTCGGCCTCTTTGAACTGCGGCCATTCGGTCACTATGACGGCGCAGTCCGCGCCCGTCACCAGCTCTTCTATACCGTCCGCGTAGTCTATGTTTTCATGAAGCCTGCGGCGCGCTTCGTCCATCGCTATAGGGTCGTAGGCGGTAACTTCGGCGCCGCAGTTGAGCAGGCCGCGAATGAGGTTGATTGAGGGCGCCTCGCGCATGTCGTCGGTGTGCGGCTTGAAGGCGAGGCCCATTATTGCGGCGCGCAGCCCTTCCATGTCGCTGCCGAAACGGTCGCGCATCATTATCTGGAGCTGCTCCTTCTGCTTGCGGTTGACTTTACTGACGGCGGAGGCCATCGTCATGTCGAGGCCCTGGCTTTCGCCGATGCAGCAGAGGGCGCGCACGTCTTTCGGGAAGCACGAACCGCCGTAACCGCAGCCGGCGTTGAGGAAGAACTCGCCTATGCGGCGGTCCGAGGCCATTCCGCGTTTGACGGAGAGCACATCGGCGCCGACTTTGTCGCAGAGCTGCGCTATTTCGTTCATGAAGCTGATCCTCGCGGCGAGCATTGTGTTTGCCGCGTATTTTGTGATTTCGGCTGAGGCCGGGTCCATGAAGATTATTTTGTCGTCGGCGGCAAATCCGCGGTATAGCTCGCGCATTGCGGCGCGCGCCTCTTCGCTTGCGGCGCCCACGACGACGCGGTCTGGGTGCAGGCAGTCCTCTATGGCCATGCCCTCTTTGAGGAATTCGGGGTTCGAAAGTATCTCCAGGTTCAGATCTTCCATGCCGCGTTCGCGGAGGTGGGTCTTTATGCGTTTGCAAAGCAGCGTGCCGGTGCCTACTGGAACGGTGGATTTCACGACGATGTAGCATGAGTGCGAGAGTACGCCGCCTATTTCGTCCATCGCGGCAAGCACCTGCGCCAGGTCCGCGCTTCCGTCGTCCGCCGGGGGCGTGCCTACCGCGATGAAGCAGAGGCGCGCACCGGGCAGTCCCTCTTTGACGCTGGTTGAAAAGCAAAGACGTCCCGCGTCGCTGTTTTTCTTTATAAGTTCGTCAAGCCCTGGCTCATAGATGGGGCTTATACCCTCTCTGAGTTTTTTTATGCGCTCTTCGTCGATGTCGATGCAGCAGACGTCATGCCCCATTTCTGCAAAGCAGGCGCCGGTGACGAGCCCAACATATCCTGTTCCAACTACACAGATTTTCATTTTATATTACCTCTTAAGATTAGTTTGAATTTATTTAATTTATACGGTGTTTAGCTTTTTATAGTGAGCATCGTGATTCCGGCCAAGATACAGAACATGCCTGCGACGCGAATAAAGGTTACCTTTTCGTGGAAGAAAAACAGCCCTATCGCAAGCAGCAGCAGGTAGACTATGCCGGACATCAGCGGATAGGCGAGCGTCAGCTCCGCGCGCGAGAGGGCGGCCGCCATGAAGAAGAACGAGACGCCAAAGAGCCCAAGCCCCAGCACTATCCACGGGTTCAGCGCGATTTTGAGCACAGCGCTTATTATGCCGTTTGAGAGCATGTCGCCGTCGCCGCCGTAAGCGTGCTTCATTACGGTGCTCCCAAAGGCGTTTGTGAAGGCGGAGGCCAGTATCATGCAGAGCGTTATTTTATCGAGCATTATTCTTTTTCCCGTTCTTTTTTCGCCGGCTGCTGGACGGCAAGCGTCCCGGCGCGTCCCACGAGCGTTCCCATTTTTATTTCGCAGCGCGGAAGCGGCGCCTCCGCCGCGTACTGCGCGAGCGTGTAAAATTTCGTTCCAAGCGCCTCCGCCATGTTGAGGAAGTTCTCAAAGACCTTGAGCTTTGAGATGCCCTCCATCTCGGCGTGCACCGTGAGGACGTTCCATTCGTTCGTCATACCGTCAAGCCACCTCTTCGGCAGAGTCACGTCGTCGACGCCGGGCAGGCCGTATATCTCGTCCATTGTAGGCAGCGTAGTCGGTATCTGCGGCACGGCGTATTCTCTGCCGCAATATACCGGCGTAAAGGGCGCGTATCCTCGCGCGTCGCTTGCGTATTTAAGGCCGAGCATCCCCTCCGCCGCAAGCACCGCGTGCGACAGCTGCCAGCCGGGGGCCGCTATGCTTTCGGGCTTTTGCCCGCATATCTCCATGTAGAGCGCTTCGGCTTTTTTGTAAAGCGAAAGGTATTCGTCGCGCGAGATTTTGTCAAGGCAGTCCTGTACATAGACGTGGTCCCACGCGTGTACGCCCACGTCGTGTCCTTCGGCCGCCGCGCGTTTTACTATGCGCGGGTCTGCGGCCACAATGAGCGGCGCCGGCAGCAGCGTGCCGTACATGAGCGTCTTTAGTCCGTAGGTGGACGGCGCCTTTGTTCGCATCATTTTCGAGATGAAGCCAGGGCGGAATATCCTGCGGATGGCCTTTCCAGAGTTGTCCGGGCCGAAGGAAAAGAAGATGCTGGCGGAAAGCCCGCGCCGTCTAAAAAGGTCAAGCAGCGCGGGGACGCCTTCGAGATAGCCGCGCAGAGTGTCGACGTCGACCTTTATCGCCAGCTTCGTCATTATTTCGCCTCGTGTTCGGCGTACCAGGCGATGGTCTTGTTTAGCATCGCGCGCATGTCGGTCTTTGGCTTCCAGCCAAGGCGGCTCTCCATCTTTTTGACGGAGGGCAGGCGGTTCTGCATGTCGTCGTAGGCCTTGCCGTAGTAGGCGGAGGCGGGGATTATCTCAAGCTCCGTATTTTCCGCCGCTTCGCGGAAGGCGGGGAACTTTTTCGCTTCGTCAACGAGCAGTTCCGCCATCTCTTTTATGGAGTAGTTGTTGGCCGGGTTTCCGATGTTGAATATTTCGTCTGCGGCGAGGCCCGTCTTGTTTTCTATGATGGACATAAGCCCCTCTATGCCGTCGCCCACCCATGTGAAGCTGCGGCGCTGTTCGCCGCCGTTGACGAGCGATATCTTGCGGCGGTAGATTATGTCGTAGAGCATCTGCGTCACGGAACGCGCGCGGCGCTCTTCAGCGTCCTTGAAGGTGTCAAGGCGCGGGCCGACCCAGTTGAAGGGGCGAAACAGCGTGAATGGAAGGTCGGCCTCCTGCCCGTAGGCCAATATCATTCTGTCCATCATCTGCTTTGAGCAGCTGTATATCCAGCGCATTTTAACGATGGGGCCTGTGGTGAGTGGGCTTTCGTCCTCTTTGAGCTCCGCGTCTCCGCTCATGCCGTAGACCTCGGAGGTGGAGGGGAATATTATGCGTTTGTGGTGCTTCGCACACAGGCGCACCATCTTAAGATTCTGCTCAAAGTCAAGCTCAAAGGTCCACACCGGCTTTTTTATATAATAAGCGGGCTTTGCGATGCCGGCGAGCGGAATTACGACGTCGGCCTTTACGACCTCCGCTTCAAGCGTTTCGTCGTCTTTGAAGATGTCGCCCTGCAAAAAGGAGAACTGCTTTTGCCCGTCATACGGAGCCAGATTGCTGCGCGCTATGTCAAAACCGCTCACCTGCCAGTCAGTGCCTGCGATGATGCCCTCCAGAAGATGCGTGCCGATAAATCCGTTTATTCCCGTTACAAATAATTTCATTTAAAGCGATTCTCCTTCCGTTCCGCCCTCAGGCTGGAGTTTAAGTATCTTCAAAAGTCCGTCGCCCGCGCCCACGACAAGCGGGGCAACGCTCACTATCTCACCGGGCCGCGCGCTGCCGGTAAGCGGCTCGGCGCGCCAGATGTAATATTTTTTGCCGTCAAATTCCGTATAGGCTCCCGGAAAAGGATGCGTGACGGCGCGTATCAAATTATATATCTCAACGGCGCTTTTGTTCCAGTCTATAGCGCCGTCCGCCGGGCGTCTGCGGCCGAAGCAGGTGGCCTGAGATTCGTCCTGCGGCGAGCGGGCGGCCGTTCCGGCCTCAAGCGCCGGAAGATGCCGCGCTATGATTTCACGCGCCGCCTGCGCCACTTTCATAAAGACTTCGCGCGCGTCGTCCGAAAAGGCGATAGGCACGGAAGAGGAGGCAACGATGTCGCCCCTGTCCGCCTTTTCCGTCATGACGTGCAGCGTAGCGCCCGTTTCGCTTTCGCCGTTCAGCACAGCCCAGTTGACGCAGGCGCGCCCGCGGTACTTCGGAAGCAGCGCTCCATGGATATTATAAGCGCCAAGACGCGGCATTTCGAGTATCTCTTTTGGAATGAGCGCGCGGTAATAAAAGGAAAAAATAAGCTCCGGCTCAATGCTGCGAAGGAAGGCTGCCTCATCCGTGTCAAGCTTCGCTGGCGTGCGCACTGGAATGCCGAGCGCCGCAGCCCTATCTTTTACGGAGTGAAACCATATCTCTTCGCTTGGGTCATCCTCGTGCGTGTAGACGCAGACGATGTTCGCGCCGGCGCGCGCCAGCTCTTCAAGGCATAAAAAGCCGACGTCGCTGTAGGCAAAGAGCACCGTGCGCGGCCTGGTCATCTCGCGTCCTCCGCGCCGCGCTTTGCGTCGCCGTCTCCCGCCTCAAATACTTTTCTTACGGCGTAACGCGGCCGCTTTATCACTTCGCGGTAGATGCGGCCGATATATTCCCCGATTATGCCAAGCGCGAAGAGCGTGATGCTTGCAAGCACAAAGGCAGAGGCTTCAAAGGCCTGCTCAAGAAGGAGCTGCCAGGTGCCTACTCCAAGAAAGAGCCTGCGCGCGAACATAAACAAGAGCAGCATGGAGGCGAGGAAAGAGAAGAACATTCCCGCCATCGTCACAAGCTGGAGCGGAACGAGCGAAAAACTCGTCATAAGGTCGAAGTTCAGACGAATGAGCTGAAAGATGCTGTATTTAGACTTGCCAAGTTCGCGCTCGCGGTGCGCCACAGGTATCTCCACCGGGTTCGTCGCAAACTTCTGAGCAAGCGCGGGGATGAAGGTGTTAGACTCGTGGCTTTTGTTTATTATTTCGATTATGCGCCTGTCGTAGCCGCGCAGCATACAGCCGTAATCGCGTATGTGCAGTTTGGCCAGACGGTTCGTCATCTTGTTGATGATCTTTGAGGCCACCTTGCGGAATACAGGGTCCTGGCGGCCGACGCGATAGGTGCCGACGACGTCGTGCCCTTCGTCCATCTGCGTCAGTATCCCCGGTATCTCAGAGGGCGGGTTTTGCAGGTCCGCGTCAAGCGTGATTATTTTCTGCCCGCGCACATGGTCGAAGCCGGCCATTATTGCCATGTGCTGTCCAAAGTTGGCGCCGAGGTCAATGACGCGCACCTCCGGGTGTTCCTTGTAGAAGTCATAGAGCAGCCCGAGCGTCGCATCTCGGCTGCCGTCGTTGATAAAAATTATCTCAAAGCTTCGGCCAAGCCCCGACATTACGGGCCACAGTTCGGCAAAGAGCGCGTGCAGCGACTCCTCTTCGTTGTAGACCGGGATGACTATTGAGACCTCCGGCATCGCTGCCGTCATCATCGAACGCAGACCTCGGCTATCGCGCAGACGACGTCACGCATATCTTCGTCGGTCATGGCGGGAAATAGCGGAAGCGAAACGATGCGGTCGGAGACGTATTCGGCCTCCGGCAGGTCGCCGCGGCCCGCGCCCGTAAGCGCGTGGAAGCATGAGAAAAGGTGCAGCGCCTGATAGTGCAGCGCCGTTCCGATGTTGCGCTCCTTCATGCGCGCCATGAACTCGTCGCGCGAGAAGCCGGTGCGGTCGATGTCTATGAACGGCGTGAAGATGTGCCACGAATGTTCGTGCGGCCACGGCGCCGGCTGCGGCAGGATAAGCCCCGGCATATCGGCGAGCTCCTTCATGTAGAAGGCGGCTATCTGTGCGCGGCGCGCGTTGAAAGCGGGAAGCTCCGCAAGCTGCGAATTTCCAAGCGCCGCCTGTATATCCATCATCGTATATTTCAGTCCGGGAAAAGGTATATCGTAGTTTGAGCTGCCCTTGGCGGCGTAGCGGTTCCACGCGCCTTTGGACATCCCGTTCTGGCGAAGCACCATTATCTTTTCGGCAAGCTCCTCGTCGCCGGTGCAGACCATGCCGCCCTCGCCCGTCGTTATGTTCTTCGTTGGATGGAAGCTGAAAACGGCAAGCCTCCGCGCGCCTCGGTCGGCCCCGATGCGCCGCCCCTTGTAGGAGGCGCCGAGCGCGTGCGCGGCGTCCTCGATTACAGCAAGGCCGTGCGCCTCGGCTATCGCCTCTATCGCGTCCATATCGCAGGGCATCCCCGCGAAATGCACCGGCGCTATCGCCTTCGTGCGCGGCGTTATGGCGCGCTTTATGTTTTCAGGCGTTACGGCGAGAGTTCTGCGGTCGATGTCCGCAAAGACTGGACGGGCTCCCGTAAATATTATCGCATTCGCCGTAGCCGCGAAGGTCATAGGCGTCGTTATCACCTCGTCGCCCGCCGAAAGCCCCAGCGCCATCATGGCGCAGTGCAGGCCGGCTGTCGCCGAATTGACCGAAAGCGCGTACTTCGCGCCAGTATATTTCGCAAAATTTTCCTCAAACTTTATCGTCTTTGGCCCCATCGCGAGCCACCCGCTGCGTATTGAATCGGCGGCGTCGGCTATAGCCTCTTCGCTTATCATAGGCTTTGCAAAGGGCAGGAAATCTTTTCTCATTTATCTTCACGCTCCCTGTTGAAGAGAATTATATACTTTCCGACCTCGACGGTCTTAGAGGCGTTCGTCTGTCCGTCGGGGAACAATTCATTGAAACGGCCGCCCTCTTTCGTCACCAGAATGAACTGGCGCTTCTTCGCGTGCCACAAAGGAAGGAATTCCTTTTCCGAAAGAAACCATCCCTTGCCCTCGGGCTGAGACGCGCCGTATGAAAGCTCGCCGGGATTGCCTACCATCATGACGCGCTGCTTCGTGTAAAATGGTATCCCCTGAAGCACCTCGTCGTAGGCTACGATCGTATCCCCGGGCTTCATCTCTTTTATTATCACATCTGACACGCCTTTCATTGTACGCTCCGGCGCGACAAACCCCATTATTCCCAAAAGGCCCGCTATAAAGACTATCGCGCAGAAGCAGAGCATACGTATCGCCATAGAAAAATCGCGGCGCCGCGGCGTCGTAAGATACCACGCAAAAAGCGGCCCGAAGATGAGCGAAAGGCCGGTGTGCACCGCTACAGGCCACGCCTGCGCGGCGCTTGCGTGTTCACCGACCAGCGGATAGATGAGCAGCCCCGCGCCCAGCAGACCGCCGAAAATACAGAGCATCTGCAGCACCCACCCGTGCCACTCGCGGCGCTCCGCCATACGCATGATGTCCGCTCCTATCAGGATGGCAAGCGGCGGAAGACAGGGCACGATGTACGGAATAAGCTTTGAGTCCGAAGCGGAGTAAAAAAGCAAAATCACGCCAGACCAAAGCAGCAGATAAATGACTGAATCGCGTTTTTCGGCGCTTCCAGGGTCGCGCACTACGCTCTTTTTTGAAAATAGGGCGAAGAAAAAGGCAGTCCACGGCATAAGCCCAGCCGGTATCATCGGCAGAAAATACCAAAACGGTTCGTAGCGGTGGTGCATCTTCGTCATGTAGCGCAAAAAATGTTCTTGTATGAAAAAGAAACGGAAAAAGTCCGGGTTGTCGCGGCAGACGAGATAGAACCACGGAACGGAGAGCGCGAAAAATAAAAATATACCCGGGATATAGAGCGGCTGATAGAAGAGCTTCCACTGTCTCGTCGCAAGGATATAGCATAAAATGACGCCGCCAGGCAGCACCACCCCGACCAGCCCCTTCGTCAGCACCGCAAGCGCCGCGGCGCCGTAAAAGAGCAGATACCAGCGTTTATTTTTGCTTTTATGCGCGACATAGAAGGCGGCGAAGGCCAGCGTCAGGAAGAAAGAAAGCGGCATATCCGTAATATTTATCGTCCCTATCGCAAAATAGAGCAGCGACGTGGCCGTCACGATGCCGGAAATTATCCCGGCCTGCGTTCCAAACATAAACGCGCCAAGCCACGCAGCGACGCCCGCTCCCGCAAGAGCGCAGAGCGCCGTTCCGATGCGCGCCGCAAATTCGTTCTGCCCAAACAGGTGGAAGCTGGCCGTGTTCATCCAATAAAGAAAGACGGGTTTTTCAAAATATTTGACATAATTGAGCATCGGCGTGATGTAATTGCCCGACGCAATCATCTCGCGCGGAATTTCCGAATAACGTCCCTCGTCGGGCTCCATCAAAGGATAAGAACCCAGCGGCAAAATGTACAGCATTATTACGGCTATGGCAAGAGCGGTGTAGAACAGAGTGCGTTTTGAAATATTGAGGGCCATTGAGACATTCCTTCCACTAAATAAAATACCTCGTACCTCGACTAAGCGAGCATACATAAATGTATTATACCCTAAAATAAGTGTAAATATACACGAGGCTCAATCTATTAGTTATACCATATCGCTTACGCCAAACCCACAATAAAGCCACTCTTAAAACGTTTCTAAGTTACAATAATGTAACAATATCAAAGACCGACGCGACAGGCTTGAGCCGCAGCCAGAAATAACAGAGGCGAGCCCAAATGCAGGCCCGCCCCATGTTGATAGTTAGATTTTTTGTTTCCCGCGCCGCATTTAGTCGTCGCAGCGCTTTTTTATCTTCTTCACGTTGTCCTGCACATCCTCGATGCTCGGCACAATGCCGCGCTCCTCGGGCGTGCCGGGGATGAGGTTGTCGCAAAGCGCCGCCAGGATTCCGGCCACCGCCATCGGTGTTTTCAAAACGGCCCAGACCATGCCGCCCGCGGTCGTGCCAAGCGCGCCCGTGAAGAGCGCCTGATTCGGCTCCACCCATCCGGGAAGGCCCATCGCCATAAGGAAGGCGAAACCTACGATGAGAACGTTGCGCTGGCTGCCCATATCAGCGCGCATGAGGTTCTGGATGCCGAGCGCGCCGATGGTGCCAAAAAGCGTGATGTACGCGCCGCCGATGACGGGCGACGGCATCGTCGCGATGAGCGCGCCAAGCTTGCCGATAAGCGAAAGAATTATGAGAATGACGGCGCCCGCGCGGACGACGTGGCGGCTTGCGACGCCGGTAAGCCCGATGAGGCCGATATTCTCAGTGTATGAGGTCGTCCCGATGGAACCAAGCACGCCGGACAGAGCGCAGCAGAAGCCCTCGACGCCGATGCCCCGGTTTATCTGCGCGGGGGTCGGGTCGTCGATGCCGGCGGCGTAGGAGCAGTTGTGATAGTCGCCGATAGACTCGATCATGACGCAGAAAAAGCCCGCGGAGATGGCGCCGATGGCAAGGCCGGAAAACTTAGGCGCGCCCCACGGCATGAAGAGGTTATAACGGAGCCACGGCGCGTCCGCAACGCCCTGAAGATTTATATAGGCCGCGTGTCCCGGCGCAAAGACGCCGGAAAGCGAAAGCGCGAGGCATAGCAGATAGGCGCCGGCAATGGAGCCAAGCACCGCGAAAATGTTGCAGTAACGGTTCTTTGAAACGAGGCTGAAGAAAAAGACCATGACGACAACCAGCAGCGAGACGGGCCAGTAATTGGCCGCGTTGAACTGTATCGCGGTAGGCGCCAGCGAAAAACCGATAGCCATTATCGTGGGGCCGATCACGACCGGCGTGATGAACTTCCTGATGCGCCCGATGAGTTTACTGTAGCCAAGCAGCGAAAGCACGAGGCCGCCCGAGATGAGCGCGCCGCCTACGTACTGCATCACGACGTCCGGTCCAAGCGCCTTATACGCGCCGATGATCGTCATAATAGGCGGAATGAAGCTGAAGCTGGAGCCCTGCACTATAGGAAGGCCGGAGCCGATGCGGGGATGTGTCTGAAAAAGCGTGGCGATGCCCATGCTGAAGTAAACGCAGCCGATAAACGCGCCGATCTGCTGCGTCGTCATGCCCATTGCCGGCCCAAGCACCAGCGGCACAAGCGTAGTCGCGCCAAAGAGCGTAAGCACATGCTGAGCGCCCGCAAGAATGAGAATAGGCGTCGGCGGCCTGTCGTTGATTCCGTAGATAAGTTTTTTCTTAGCCATGTCGCACCTCCAAAATATTTTTTGCAATCGGTTGCAAAATTATGCCGGAAGTTATTATAGGCGATTTAGCAAAAAATTTCCAGCCTAAGAAAAAACGAAATTCACACGGCGTCTACTGACGATAAGGCCGTATCTGCTGCGGTCATTTACGCCATATTTCTATCTTAGATTTAATGGTTGGCAATATAATAAAAAAGGTACGATAATAAATCGAAGAAACGAAACGGAGGCTGACAGTTATGAAGGTTGTTATGATAAACGGAAGTCCCAACGAACACGGGTGCACCTTTACGGCGCTTTCGGAGGCAGCGGCGCAGCTGGCGCGGCACGACATCGGCGCGGAGATGGTGTGGCTTGGCAAACATCCCATCGCCGGCTGCATCGCCTGTATGAAATGTATGGAGACCGGACGATGCGTCTTCAACGACAAGGTAAACGAAACTATAGAGCGGCTGGATGAATATTCCGGCATGATCATAGGCTCCCCTGTATATTACGCGGGGCCATCCGGACAGATAAAATGCTTCCTAGACCGCCTTTTCTTCGCGGGAGGCGAGAAGCTTGCCTGCAAGCCCGGAGCCGCTGTCGTATCGTGCAGACGCGGAGGCGCCTCGGCAGCTTTTGACGCGCTTAACAAATATTTTACGATAGCCAATATGCCGGTGGTTTCAAGCCAGTACTGGAATCAGGTACACGGGCAGACTCCGGAGGAGGTGCGCCGCGACGAAGAGGGAATGCAGACGATGCGCACGCTGGGACAAAACATGGCATGGCTTTTACGGAGCATCGAAGCAGGCAAAGCTGCGGGGCTGCCGGCGCCAAAGTATGAAGAGCACCTCTGGACGAACTTCATGAGATAAACCGGCCGAGGGCGATTCGGGCCAATTTGCCTTTGGGGGCTTGACGTGGAGGCGATATTTTAATATACTGTCTCTCGTTGAGCGCCGGGGTGGTGGAAATGGTAGACACGCACGTTTGAGGGGCGTGTGGAGCAATCCGTACGAGTTCGATTCTCGTCTCCGGCACCATTTTTTGCTTGATATGAGAAGGTTGGTTATCAACCTTCTCTTTTTTTGTGCAGATGTTTGTGCTCTACTAGCCGAATCGCACAAATCGGAAAACCGCCGATTTGGCTCCCTGGCCATCCGGCACCATTTTTTGCTTAATATGAGAAGGTTGGTTATCAACCTTCTCTTTTTTTGTGCAAATGTTTGTGCTCTACTAGCCGATTTGGCTTGTGTTTACCGCGAACGGTGATGTTTTTGCTTTTCGCCGTACATGAGAGTGTCGGCCTTTAGGACCATAGAGGGCAGGTCGAAGTTTTGCCTCTCCCATCGCGCGCCTATAGAGGCCATCGACTGTCCGTTTTCACTTAAGAAACTACCTCTTGCCGCGTCTGTCAGCTGGTTGAACTGCTCTTTCGATATGTCCTCGCATAAGACAAGAAACTCGTCTCCGCCAAGCCGATATATCGTGCTGTTTAGAAATACCGTCTGCAATATCTTTGATACGGCGCGTATACGGTCGTCGCCAGCGTCGTGTCCCTGAGTATCGTTTATGAATTTTAATCCGTTGACGTCGCAGAAGACTACTCCCGCCGATTCGAGTTTTTTATCCGCCAAAGCGGCGATGTCCTGAGTATATTTATTGCGGTTGAAGAGGCCGGTCAGCGCGTCATGTGAACTTTGATACTCCAGCTCGGCGCGCAGGCGTCTTTTCTGCAGTTCGTTCATCACAAAATACGATACGGACTGCAACAGCGAAGGGTTGTTGGAATTGCTGGCCGGGTTGTCCACGCCGATATATCCAAGCCCCTGATTTTGCAGATTAAACGGCGCGGCCATCAGGCGGCGTATATTTTGAAAACGCATCCGTCCATATTCCATAGGATATTTTTCTCTGATCTCTTCCACGTCTTGTATGACCATCGTCGAGACGGCGTCTATGGCGTCCTGCCAAAGAGGGATTTGAGACAACGGTATTCCTTGATTGAATTTTATTTGAGACTCCACTCCATGCCTGCACCATTCAAAGGTGTTCGTACCCACGGTGCGTTCCTGATTGAGCTCCAGAATATAAGAACGGTCGGCCTGATAGTATTCTCCTATCGTTGAAAGCACCGTCTCTATTGCGTCTTTCAGTTCCTCCTGTGCGGAGAGCAGCCTGATACATTCAAGGAGCGTCGTGGTTTCCAGCCGGAAGAGGTTGCGGCTTGTTTGCTCGGTGATGTCCTGCGCTATTTCCAATCGCGCCATTTTACCGTGCCAGTCGACAAATTTATCTTTGAGCAGGTAGCTGTGTCCGTTGGTGGGGCTGGTATGTTCCCATATATAGAATTGTTCGAAGTCAAGCAGTCCGTTGGTGCAGAAGTAGCACGGGCTGCTCTTGCCATGTAATACCTTATAGCATTTGGCGTGAAGATAATCGTCAGTTTTCATGAACCGTCTTGCTGGTTCGTTCGCATAGAGCATTTCATAAGAGACGGGGTCGCTTACATATAGAATAGCGTCTATATTGTCAATCAAATCGCGCTGTTCCACGTCGTCACTCCTGTCAAAAAACGATATGTTCACAACCATGCAACACGGATAACCTTTGAAATTCGATCCAACGGTATTTCTGAACAATTATAGCATAACCGTTTTGTTCTTTCATAAACCTCAAATCATAAAATTCATCGCCGCGCGTCCCGCGGCTACGCAGGCGATGCAGCAGAGGACGCTTGCGGCGGCGTAGGCGGCGGCCATTGCGGGCCGTCCTTCGGCCATCAGCGTGAACATCTCAAGCGAGAAGGTGGAGAAGGTGGTGAAGCCTCCGCAAAATCCTGCCTGGAGCAGCAGAACGGCGGGATGTCCCGACATCGCGTACCTTTGCGCCGTGACGCTGACCGCGCCTATGAGCAGCGAGCCTGCCGCGTTTATGAAGAAGGTGGCGGCGGGAGCCGCGAAGTATCCGGCAATGGCGGCTCCCGCGGCGTATCTGGAGACGGCTCCCACGAAGCCCCCGATGCCTACCGCTAAAATATTTATCATGGCGTTCTCCCCCTTTCGCGGCACTTTGTGCGGCGGCGCACAGAGCGTATAATAACACGCGGAGCATTGCTACGGCGAGGGGGCGTCTTTTATGTTTACAGAAATTGCGGCGGCGGCGCAGGAGGACGACAGGACTTTATCCGGCGGCCTCTTTGAAAACGAGACGCTTTGCGAACTTGACCTTTCGCGGCTGCGATTCGACGCCGTGCGCTTTGTAAAATGCCGTTTTGTACACTGCGACTTCACTCAGGCGCGTTTTTCTTCCGCCTCTTTTACCGGCTGCGACCTCTCAAATTGCGTTTTTACAAAAAGCTGGTGGAACAAGTGCGCCTTTGCGGACTCAAAGGGCGTAGGCGCTGATTTTCGCGGCTCCATATTCAAGGACGCTACGCTTGCGGCCTGCGCCTTCAACCTCGCGAACTTCGGCGAGTGCTCGTGGAGCCGCTGTGAACTTACGCGGACTGACTTTCGTGAGGCGTCGTTTGCGGAGTCAAAGATGCGCTGCATCGTTCTTAAAGAGGACAACTTCGCGGCGGCCGAATTTTTTCATACGCCGCTTGCGGAGCTTGATTTTTCTGATTCCGTAATAGAGGGGATGGCGCTCTCTGAGGGGGCGCGCGAGCTGCGCGGCGCGCGTGTCTCAGCGTTGCAGGCGGTGGAGCTCGCCTCTTTTATATTAAAGCTCAGCGTTAAATAACAAACCTTTCCAGCATGAAGACGACGGCGCAGGAGAGCGCCGCCACCTGAAATAGGCTGCCGCCGTACCAAGCGAGGACGGAGGCCGCCACAAGCGCGGCCATCGCGGTAAGCGGCTCGCCTGTGGCCTCTATTATCGACGGAAAGGTCATCACGGCGAGCGTAACGTAGGGGACGTAGTACAGAAAGGCCTTAAGATATTTATTGGTTATCTCGCGGCGGATGAGCGTAAGCGGCAGCACACGGACGAGATAGGTGACGGCGGCCATTATAAAAAGATATATGTAGACGTTATGCGGCATGGAGCTGGGTTTCCTCGGCGCTTTCGCAAAGCGGCTCTGTCTCACGTGCGGAAACGGCCTCTTTCAGCGGGAAGAGATAGGCGGCCGCCGCCGAAATGGCGACGGTGAGGATGAGCGTCCGGCCGCCCGCCGATATTCCCAGCATATTGAACTTCGCGAAGGCGAAGCTTGACGCCATCGAAATGATTATGAGCACGGCTACAATTTTATCTTTGCGCGCTGGCGGCACGATGACGGCGATGAACATTCCAAAGAGGCTGACGGAGAGCGCCGTCATGACCGGTGCGGAGAGCACGCTGCCCGCTGCGGCGCCGAGATATGTGCCCACGGCCCAGCCGGGGGCTGCCGCGACTACGAGGCCGTAGTTGTAGAATGGATTCAGGCGCCGCGGCTGAGCGGCTGCGAGGCCGAATATTTCATCTGTGATGTCGACCGCGAGGCAGAGGCGGTGGCGCAGCGGCGTGTCGGGAGATATTTTCTGGCTCAGGGTGCAGGACATGAGCAGATATCTTGCGTTCGCAACCAGTATCATGACGGCGACCTCAAGATAGCCGGCGCCGGAGGAGATGAGGGAGTAGCCCGCGAACTGCCCCGCGGCGGCGTTTTGCGTTACTGCGGAGATGATCGCCTGTACCGGCGAGAGGCCGCAGCTTTTCGCTCCAAGGCCAAGCGTGAAGGCCACCGCAAGATAACCTAACAAAAGCGGCGTACCGTCTCTCATTCCTTTATAAAACATAGATACGTTTTCTTTGCACATTTTATTTCTCCTCCGCTATCCCTTGAATACCTTAATTTAACAACTTTCATTGCAATTAGTCTAACGAATATTTATAATATGTTCATTAGTTGCACTAATTATATTTGGAGGCGTCTTATGAACCGTTATGAGGTCTTTGTGAAGGTGATAGAGTGCGGGAGTTTCACGAGGGCGGCCTCCGAGCTGGGTTACACCCAGTCGGCGGTGAGCCAGATGGTGCATACGCTGGAGGAGGAGCTTTCATCGGTGCTAGTGCTGCGCGAAAAGGGTGGCGCTGCGCTTTCGCAGGACGGCGCGCAGTATATGCCCTACATCACTTCGATATGCAGCGCCTGCCGCGAGCTGCGCGTAAAGCGCGATGAGATGCAGGGATTGATGGACGGCAGCATCCGCATAGGCACCTTCACGAGCGTCAGCCGAAGCTGGCTGCCCAGACTGATGAATGAATTCAAGAGGCGCTACCCTTACGTGCATTTTGAGCTGCAGCAGGGCGACTACCGCGAGATAGAGCGCTGGACGGCGGAGGGAGCCGTGGATTTCGGCTTCACCTGTTATGACGATATAAGCGGCCTCGTGGTGACGCCGCTGCGCAGGGACTACATGCTGGCCGCGGTGCCGCTCGACCACCCGCTCGCAAAAAAAGAGAGCGTGACGCTTGAGGAGATCGCGCGCGAGCCGTTCATTCTTCTTGACGAGGGGGAGTGGAGCGCGGCGATGGAGGCCTTTCGCGCAAAGGGGCTTGCGCCGGACATCCAGTACACCGTCTGCGACGACTACACGGTCATCACGATGGTGGAGCAGGGGCTTGGCGTCTCAATGCTCTACGAGGCGGTGCTCTCTGCCGGCGGCCCGCATCTGAAAACGCTGCGCGTAACGGAGCCTCCAACGCGGACGACGGCGCTTGCCTGCCGCAACAAAAGAACGCTCTCCGTGGCGGCAAAGCGTTTTGTAGATTTTGTGCTCGATAATTTCAAGAGGCAGGGCGCGTAAAAATATTGCGCTAAAGCCCCGCGGCGCGCGCAAACCACACGCGGTCGTCTGACCCTCCGCTAAAGGCCTTTTAACCGCGCCTGATAATCTTCCGGCGTGTCCATGTCTTTGAAATGGCCGCCGCCGGCCTCCACGCGTTCTATCTCGGCCTCGTATTTTTTAAGTATGGCGCGCCCTCCCATGTCGCCGCTCGCTTGGGCGAAGCGGCGCCTCCACAGGGCGCGGTAGAACATCGGATGCCCAAATACCCCGTCGCGGCACGGCGTGAGCACAGATTTCAGCGGCGAAAGCGCGCAAAAGCGCGACG
>JAVVPF010000031.1 GCA_036655895.1 Cloacibacillus sp.
CAGCGGCTGCAACGCTGGAGTTGCGGCGCTTGCGCTCCTTGGCTTCGCACTCGTTCCCGTGCTTTACAGGAAAAAGAGGTAACACATCACCAACCGAATAATAAAATAAAGTAATTTACGCAAAGAGGAGGCCTCTCGTAACACAAGAGACCTCCTCTTTTATATTTTAGATGGCACACGTCCGATAAGACGCGTTATTTTTTAACTACCATATACAAATACAAAGTTTATATTTTTAATTTAATTTTAATTGTTTGACAGAAAAATAAAACAATGCTATCTTGACTGTGAAAATTATAGACAATTTTTGTATTTTAATGGCACTATATAAAAAAGATAAAGGCAAATCCGCCGAAAGACGGCATACGCAAAACTATAGGGTCTTCCCCGTTATCGGGATGGCAGCCAGCTACCTTGGAAAGTTTTACACGCCGCTGGCTGCCGCAAGCTAGCGGTCTTTTTTGTGGAAAACGCAGCTGAGCAGAAATTTAAAAGGGGGGTATCGTAAAATCTATCTACCGCAAAACGGCTGGCTTGATGATTCGTGTTAGAGAACGCAATGGATCGCTGTTGGTTTATGTTTTATGCCATGTCAGGCATAACGAAAGGATTGTGACGAGATGAAGAAAATTATTATTTCAATTTCCGTATTCTTATTGGCACTATGTATGGCTTTACCAGGAATGGCGGTTGAAGTTAGCGTATTAAAAACGTTAGAGGCAGAAATAGCGACCGCTAATGGCGGTACGGTAAAACTGACGAATGATATTGCCGATGTTACCACAGAAAGGCTTCTCATCAGCAAAGACGTTACCCTAGATCTTGCAGGACATACTATTACCTTCACAGAAGACTTGAACAAAAATAATCGTGGCATCGAAGTCACAGACGGAGCTAAGGTAGTAATCACGTCGTCCACTGGCGTCGGAAAAGTAATTTACGGATACGAGCAAGGCATAACTGTAAGAGGCGACTGTAGTTACGGTGACAATAGAAAAGCAATAACGAGCACAGTGACTTTAAAGGGAAATGTGGAAATTAAAGGCTTAAATGAAAACAAAGGTTCTACTGGCGTTACAATCTTTGGTAAAGGTGCCACTCTAAACATATACGACGGTGTAAAAATTTCTGGTCATGATTTTGGAATAGCTGGCAATGGAACAAAAAATCTCAGCACGAATAAAGACAATGGCGGCACAACAATCAATATTTACGGCGGAGAAATTAAGGCCGATGCTTTTGCCATCTATCACCCTCAGGATGGTATATTGAATATGAGTGGAGGAACCATCACCGGCGCAGATGGCATACAATTTAAAGCTGGAGGCGCCGCAATTACAAAGGTTTCCGGCGGTGTAATAAAAGCCACTGGAAATTTTATTGAAGTTGGGCAGTTAGTAGATAACTCTAACGGAGCCGTCGTCACTGGCAGCGCCATTTCACTTATCGGTAACGATAGCTACACAGGAAATATGACATTGAACATCAGCGGAAACGGCGTAAAGATTATAAGTGAAAAGGGCTATGCAGTTCGTCAGGAAATAACTAAAGGAGAATCTTCTCAAATTTCTTCAGTAAAAATATCGGGTGGTAGCTTTAGCGGGGCTAAAGGAGCCTTGTACTTTAAAAATTTTACCGCAGATAAGGATAAATATGCACTCACCGGCGGCTCCTACAGCAGCAACCCCAAGGAATATGTCGGCCCCGGCTACGCGGTTGCTAAGCACGGCGATATGTTTGTCGTGGAAATTCCCGCTCCCGCTCCGACATCGCCGGACCTTCCAGCGGACAAACCAAAGGAAGTACAGCCTGTGACGCCAGTGGTGGCAAGCGTTGACATCACAGCGACCGCCGAGGATAAGGCAAAGACAGTAAGCGACGCCGCGAGTTACGCCGACAAGGGCACAATCACGGCGGCAGACCTCGAAGTAAGCCCGCAGGGCTTTGTCGTACCAAAGGAGGCCGTAGTACAGGCGGCCTTTGCTGATGCCATGCAAAAGAGCAATAAAGAAGGCTCCATCACAGAGGTAAACGTCCTGCCGCTCTTCTTGGCCAAACTCACGACCTCAGGGGACGTTGCTGCGATATCCTATTCCGTCAAAGGAAGCGACCTCAAAGCGGCGAAGGCCGGCGATGTTAGGGTCATAAAGGTACTCACCTCCGGCACAGGAGAGTTCTTCACTTTCCAGAGCGACTCAAGCAAAACGGCTGACAAAAATTTCGCTCTTCAGCTTGAAGGAGACAAGAAATTCCTCGCCGCCGCCGACGCCATTGAGGCGGGCAAGAATTACAAACTGCTCCTCTTTGTAAAGGACAACGGTGATTTTGACCTCCGCAAAGACACCGCCGGCGAAGTGGTGGACCCCGCGGCGATAGCAAAAACAACAGAAAAAGCAGCGCCCACACCAACGCCAACACCAACGCCCACTGGCGGCAGTTCCAGCAGCGGCTGCAACGCAGGACTTGCTGCGCTTGCGCTCCTTGGCGTGGCGCTCGTTCCTTCGCTCTACAGAAAAAAGAGATAGCAAATCGCTTAACGGCAACGCAATAAGCACCCCCAATCAAACACAACAGAGGAGGCCCGATAATAGGGGCTTCTTCTTTTTGTCTGCCTTAAATCAACATTACAACGAGAAATTTTCTCAAATCCATGTTGATTTTTGCACATAAATGGCTTTATAATCACATCAGCCACTGCAAAGGATCTCTTAGTTTAACGAAAATAATACGGATTACGCGGTTGCATTCTCCGTTCCTTTGCAATAAATTTTTGATGGAGCGGTAACTAAATAAGGAGGGATGTATCATGAATGACATTCTGACAAAAACTAAATTGCAGGAATTACATAGAAGAGCAGTTGCCAGAAGACTTTCTGAGACTGCTCTGCGCCGCGCAAAAGACGCGTCCCTTGAAAATGACAATTTCTCATCTCTCTCCTGTTATGTGTACTCCGAAATAACATCTGACAGCAACTCCGTGAATAAATAATGGAGCTAAAAAGAGGTGGGATTTATTATATAACATTTCCATATACACTTGACCCAAAGTATCCCCACGGCAAAAGTAAATTTGTATTGGTGCTTCAGGAGGGCGAATATTTCAGTAAATTCAATACGGTAGAAATCTTACTGATAACCTCTGACAAACTTTACAAGCCGCGTGATAGGTATGTTACCGACGTTGTCGTTGAGCCTGGCTCGACAAGGCTAAAGGAAAAATCTTGGATTCTTTGTGCACAACCATACCCTATTGAAAAAAAACTGTTCGATGCAGAAGGGGTTTGGTGTGCAGGAGAACTTGATGCGGCAAAGATGGACGAAGTGGATGAAGCTATCTACATCGGCCTTTGCATGGGACTACAGCATGAACTTGCCGTAGAACCAGGAGAAAATTTGGCTTAAGTCACACAAAATTGCGCCAGGATGATTCCGCGCTTTGAGGAGGCCCGCGTATTTTCGGGGCCTCCTCTGTTTATTGCGGTTTTGTTATTTCGTTGCGTCTTTTCCCTTTTGCATCATCAGTGTGTCTATGGGGTTTACGTTCTTTTCTTTGTGGGTCTGGCGCCAGGTCTTTATTGGCATTCCCCATATCTTTATGAAGCCGACTGAGGCGGACTGGTCGAAGATGTCGCCCGCGGAGTAGGTTGCAAGGGCCTTGCTGTAGACGGAGGAGTCAGATTTCATTCCGTTGACGATGCAGTTGCCTTTGTAGAAGACCATGCGTACAGTGCCGTTTACGGCCTTCTGCGTCGATTCCATGAATGCCTGCACCGCCTCCATGAGCGGCGAGAACCAGTAGCCTTCGTAGGTCATTTCGGCGAATTTCACCTCAAGCTCGCGCTTTGTGCGCAGAGTGTCCTTTGAGAGCGTGATGCTTTCAAGCTTTTTATGAGCGGAAAGCAGCGCGAGCGCGCCGGGGCATTCGTATACTTCGCGGCTTTTGAAGCCGACGAGGCGGTCTTCTACCATGTCGATGCGTCCGTAACCAGCTTTGCCGGCAGTTTTGTTCATGAAGTCTATCAGTTCGATGGAGCCCATTTTTTTGCCGTCGATGGCGACCGGCACGCCGCCTTCAAATGTGATTTCGACGGTCACCTCTTCGTCGGGCGCCTCTTTCGGGTCGGCGGTCAGTTTGTAGGCGTCTTTCGGAGGCTCGTTCCACGGGTCTTCGAGGATGCCGCACTCTATTGAGCGGCCCCAGAGGTTGTCGTCGATGCTGTAGGGGTTCTTGCGCGTTGTGGGGACGGGGACGTTGTGTTCCGCCGCGTAGTCCATCTCTTCTTCGCGGGTGAAGCCCCAGTCGCGGACGGGAGCGAGAACTTCTATTTCGGGGTTCAGCGCGTTGCAGCATACTTCGATACGCACCTGGTCCTGTCCTTTGCCTGTGCAGCCGTGAGCTACGGCTATTGCGTTTTCTTTCTCGGCGCACCAGATGAGCGCCTGCGCTATCATGGGGCGCGAGAGCGCGGAGTTGAGCGGGTAGATTCCCTGATAGACCGCGTTTGATTTGAGCGCGGGCCAGACGAATGTGTCGATGAAGGCCTCGCGGAGGTCTACGACGTAGGCTTTGGCCGCGCCCGCGGCGTATGCTTTTGCCTTTATCTCTTCAAGGTTGTCCGCCTGCTGTCCTACGTGCATTGTGAGCGTGATGACTTCGTATCCCTGATCGTGGAGCCACGGAATGGCCACCGATGTGTCTAGTCCGCCGCTGTATGCCAATACCACTTTGCCTTTTTTCTCTGCCGTCATTTGAAATTCCTCCGTTATTTTTCTTTTTTTATTTTTTAATAGTCAAAAAAAGCTCGTCCCTCTTTCCGGTTCTCCGGAAAAAGGGACGAGCAAATTTACCCGCGGTACCACCCTCGTTGGCTTAAAAGCCCACTTGTTTGTAATGCTCCTGGGTGCGAGATTGCGATCCTGTTTGCGAAAGACGCTTTCAGCCGACGGCGTCTTATCTCTGTCGCAGAGTAATCGAATCTATATCCCCGTCATCGCATTTAAGTATATGCGTGAAGAGATCGATTCGTCGTATGCGTCTTACTCGTTCGACAGTGTTCAGGTCCACAATGCCGCCTCCTTTCGTGGTGGTCTCAAATATTGTGTGGTATTTTATACTGCGCGCCGATTATTGTCAACTAGGTGCGTGACAAAAACAAAACTAAACCTTTAAACGTTATAAGTTTATTTTTTGCTGCTGACGGCGTTGAATACGTTTTCTTCAAACGAGGTCTTTTTTGCAAAATCAAGCGCCTCGAATGAGGTGAGCTGAAGATGCACCGGCGTTATGGAGATGTAGTTGTGCGCGACGGCCCAGACGTCCGTTCCTTCGTCCATGTCGTCACGTATGCTTCCGCCGACCCAGTAGGCTTTGCCTCCAGACGGCGTCTCTACCGTCGTGATTTTATCGTGGTAGTAGCGTTTGCCTTTGCTTGTCAGCCTTACGCCGTTTAGTTGCGCGACCGGGATGTTTGGGACGTTGACGTTGTAGAATACGTCTTTTTGCATCGGGTTGACGGCAAGTTCCCTCACTATTTTGAGGGCGGCCTCCGCCGCCGCGGCGTAATGTTTTTCAGGCGAACGTGTGCCGCAGACGAGGGAGACTGCGATGGACGGATAGCCGTAGACAAGCCCCTCCATCGCGGCGCAGGCGGTACCGGAGTATGTTATGTCGTCGGCCAGGTTCGGGCCTCTGTTTATGCCGGAGAGGATGATGTCCGGCTCTATTTTGAGCACGTCAAGCGCCATTATGACGCAGTCGGTGGGGGTGCCGTCGCACGAGTAGGCGCAAAAACCGCCCGCGATATGGCCTTTGCTCACCTCTTTTATCATGAGGGGCCGGTCCATCGTCATTGAATGGCCGGAGGCGCTGCGCTCTCTGTCGGGCGCGACCGCCGTTACGTCGTAGCCTTCGTCGTAAAATTTCCTTGCAAGCGTTTGGATGCCGTCGGCGTAGATGCCGTCATCGTTTGTTATGAGTATTTTTTTCATTGTGTACCTCGCTATATCATCACTATTCTAAAAAGTACGGACATTATCGGCTGCATCAGATACGGAAGGACATCTGTGACGAGGAGCGCTACTATCACTATCATTCCGTAGCGTTCGAGCCAGTAGTAATATTTCATCCACTGATACGGGAGCAGGACGTAAAGTATCCTTGAACCGTCAAGCGGAGGTATCGGCAGAAGGTTGAAGGCCGCAAGCCCCAAGTTGATGTATATCATGAGCAGGATGAACTGCTGAGCGCCCCAGCTGCTGAAGAGGGCGGGAAGAAATCGCACGAGCTGCGCGCAGACGAAGGCAGTGAGCAGGTTGCCGGTGACGCCGGCCAAACTTACGATTATTATGTCGCGCTTTGGGTGCTTGAAGTAGCGCGTATCTATCGGCACGGGCTTCGCCCAGCCGAAGCGAAAAAGAAGCAGGCAGAGCGCGCCCATCGGGTCAAGGTGGTGCATTGGGTTCAGCGAAAGACGCCCCTCGCGTTCGGCGGTGTCGTCGCCCAACAGCTTCGCGGCTAGTCCGTGGCAGTATTCGTGAAAGGTGATGGCCCACAGCACGGCCGGAAGGGAAAGAAGCAGCTCCGCAATGCCGGCCGCTGTAAATAGATTTCTAAACATTGAAACGATCACATCCTTGGTCAATCTCTGTCAATTCATTATCCAAGGTATTGTAACATGAAAAGGCCGCTTTTAAAGCGGCGCGCCGCCGTGATCGGCTTCATTAAATATCCAATAAAGCCCAAGCGTGCCTTCGCCGCATGAAAGTTTAGCGGTGCGGCCGCCCTCTAAGCGGTTGCTTATGGAATAGGGCCGCGAATATTGAAGTTCGGCGCATTCGAGCGGCCACCTCACTCCGGTGAAGGTAACTCGCGCGCACCGCGGCGAAAACGGAATAACCGAAAGCGCTTTGGGCGCAGTCTCGAATGTCACGGAGGCGTGCTCTTCGCTTTGTAAAAAAAGCATTGCCTCACGGTCGTCCGCTATGCAAAAAGGAACGCAGCCGACAGGCGAGTTCAAAAAAGAGAGTACGACGCTCCATAAATGGTCGAATCTGCCTCCAAAGGCTCCAGTCAGGATTATATTTTTCTTTTGATTTTTGTGTTCCCTGGCACAAATCTCAAGCGCAAGCTGAAAATCCGTCAAATCTTTTTCGCTGTCAAAGCGGTGCACCGGCACATTTTTTTCTTCCGCCCAGCGCCAGCTTTCGCGGCTTGCGCTGTCTCCGTCGCCTATGAGCATGTCGGGGACGAGGCCCGCGGCGCGGCATACCTCTATCCCCTTGTCGACGGCCCACACCTTAGAAAAACAGGAAAGCGACGAAAGCCACGCAGCAGACGGCGCTCTGCCGCCAAGCACCATCAGCAGGCAGTCCGCGCCCTCCGCGTTTGTTTCGACGACGGCTCCGGGAAACGCCGCGCAAAACACGGGCGCGCTCATCGTCCGAATTTCTCGAGCTTCGGCGTTATCAGGTATACGAGCGCCAGCAGTATCGCAGTCTCTGGAATGCAACTGCTTGCGTTGTATACGGCGGAATAGAGCCACACGTTCGTGCCGGCTGGAGCGTAGGCTGCAAAAAATACGACGCCTGAAAGCACAGCCGCCGCGAAATTCGCAAAGCAGGCCGCGATGACGCCAAGCCATTTCCGGTGCGGAAAAAAGCCCGCGACGCCCACGAGAGCGTAGGCTACAGGGTAGTCCAGCAGCGCCTGCGCGGGATGCACGACGTAGCCGCCGAGCATGAGCCTAAGCAGCCCTGTTACGGCGCCGGCCAGCATGCCGTATCTGCCTCCGTTTCTAAAGGCAAAGATAAGAAGCGGCAAAAGCCCTAGGCTTACGGAGCCTCCCTGCGGCATCGTAAAGAGCTTAAAGTATGAGAGCACTATCGAAAAAGCGATGGAGAGAGCTCCCTCAACTAGCACGCGAAGCGGTATCTTCATAGGTATTCCCCCTGTCTTTTCATCGGTGAAAGGGGCGGTAAATGGAAATTCCTTCATCTCCCTGCGGCGGCATTACCCGTATCAGGTTCAAAGGGTCATGACTTTCGTCAATTTCTCAGCCTTTCGACTCCCCCGATGTGTCACCTGTTTTATCAAGCGGCGGCTCATTTGTCAAGTTGACAAAAAGGCGCGAAAGGCAAATAATACACTCGGACTCCGGGGGAGCTTTGAAGCTGAGAGGAAGTACCTGGGCTCTGATTATGGTGCATATAATCAGCGGCTCTACTACTTCGACCCCACACACCTGATCCGGCCAATACCGGCGTAGGGAGCGAGGAATATTTTTTAAAAATTATCCCCGCTCTGAAAAGGGCGGGGCATTTTTTTATCTTGACGATATTTACATGAAGAGGGGATTTTTTGTGAGACATGGAATATACAGGGGCATAACTATGACGGTCGCGGGCAGCGATTCTGGGGGAGGAGCCGGAATACAGGCGGACCTCAAGACGTTTGCTGCGCTCAAGGTGTTTGGAACGAGCGCTATAACCGCGGTTACGATACAAAATTCACTGGGCGTCACAGGATTTCACTGCGTGCCGCCGGAGGTCATCACCGCGCAGATACTGGCCGTGGGCAAAGATTTTCCTGTGGACGCGGTGAAGACTGGAATGCTCGGAAGCCGCGCGGCGGTCGCGGCGGCGGCTGAGGCTTTTAGCGAGCTTGGCGTGACAAAGCTTGTAGTAGACCCGGTGATGGTTGCGCAAAGCGGCGACTCGCTGCTGGCGGATGAGGCGGTGGAGGCCGTGAGGAATATTATCGTACCTATGGCGCTCATCGTAACGCCGAATCTGCCCGAGGCCGAAAAACTGACCGGCATGAAAATATCGGACGTCGAGGATATGACGGCTGCGGCGCATGAGATAGCAAAGCTCGGCTGCCGCGCTGTGCTTGTGAAGGGCGGACATCTTTCGGGCGAACCCGACATCATTACGGATGTGCTGCTTGCCGACGGGCAGCTGACGCTGTTGCAGGACAGGCGCATCGAGACTGCGGCAAACCACGGCACGGGCTGTACGCTGAGCTCGGCTATCGCGGCGGAGCTTGCGGCGGGCTGCGGCCTTTTTGAGGCTGTGACGCGCGCCAGAAAATACCTGCGCGCGGGACTTTCCCACGGCGTAACAGCCGGGCACGGAGCGGGATGTCTGGGACACGCTGTCGTCATGCCGTGGATAGAGAGCACAAATGGCTAAGCCGCTCATTTATCAGATAACGAACACCGTCTCGGCGCAGATGCAGGCCGACTGCACGGCGCTGCTTGGCGGCCTTTCGATAATGTCGCGAAATGTCCGTGAGGCAAAGCAGATAGCGGAGGCAAGCGACGCCCTGCTGATAAACATCGGAACGCCGCCTGAAAACGCGCTTGAACTCTATTGCGAGGCGGCCTCTGGCGCCTCATCGAAGGGGCGTCCGATGGCGCTTGACCTTGTAGGCTTTGGCTTTTCAGATTTTCGGACACACGCGGCTAAGGAACTTCTTTCAAAATTTAAGTTTTCCGTGGTCAAGGGCAACCACGCGGAGATAGCTGCGCTCTGCGGAAGGGCCGCCGCGCCGCGCGGCGTATCGTGCGACGGCGCGGAAAAAGAAATGGCCGCAGTGACGAAAGAATGCGCGGCGCATCTAGGCTGCGTCGTCTTTGCCACAGGCGCGCAGGATTTCGTGTCGGACGGCGAGCGTGATTTCATAATTGGCGGCGGCTCCGCGCTTATGAACAGAACAAGCGGCTTCGGCTGCGCGCTGGGGAGCGCCGCTGCGTTGTTTTGCGCAAACCAGCGGCCGCTTGACGCGTCGCGCCGCGCGCTGCGGCTTTTCAGAGGCGCGGCGCACAAGGCCGAAAGAACTGCAAAGGGCGCGTACAGTTTTAGGATAAATTTTATGGACATGCTGGCGGAGTTGTCGGATGCGAAGGAGCGTACCAAAAATGGGCGTTGACCGTAAAAAACTTGCCGAAAGGCTGAAACTTTATCTTATCTGCGGCGAGGGCAAAAGTCCCGCGGAAAACCTGCGGATAGTTGAGGCGGCGCTTGCAGGCGGCGTCACCGCCGTGCAGCTTCGCGTCAAAAGCTGGAGCGGGCGCGACTGCTACCATACCGCGCTTGCAATGAAAGAGCTGTGCCGCGCGGCGGGCGCGCTTTTTATCATAAACGACAGGCTTGACGCGGCGCTTGCCGCTGGCGCGGACGGCGTCCACTTAGGACAGAGCGACCTTCCGATAGACGCAGCCAGACGCGTGGCGGCAGAGGGCTTCATCATCGGCGGCACCGCGCGGACGCCGGAGCTTGCGCGCGAGGCAAAAAGACTTGGCGCGGATTACATCGGCTGCGGCGCGGCCTTTGCCACCGGCACGAAAAACGACGCCGTGGTGATAGGGCCGGAGGGCATAGCGCAAACGCTTGCTTGCGCAGACATTCCCTCCGTGGCCATTGGCGGCATAGAGATATCCAATATCGCGGGGCTTGCGGGCTGCGGCTGTTCGGGCATATCGCTTTCAGGGGCGATAATGAACTCAGACGACCCGGCAGCGGTCGCGCGGGCGCTTATAAAAGAAATCGACGGGAGCTTGCGCGCCCGGTCATAATTTATATCCAGGAGGTCATTAAGATGCAGAACGACGCGAAACAAAATGATATGAAAAATGATGTGAAAAGGATTTTATTTAAAAAGGCGGTGCTTGCCGGCATTCTTGCCGCGGCGGGCGTGGTGCTTTCAGTCGTATCCATTCCCATAGGGCCTACGAAGTGCTTCCCTTTCCAGCACACCATCAACGTAGTGGCGGGGATACTTCTTGGCCCGTGGTGGGCGGCGGGGGCCGCGTTTACGACGAGCGTCATCAGAAACATGATGGGGACGGGAAGTCTTTTCGCCTTTCCCGGCAGCATCTTTGGAGCGCTCTTTGTTGGATTTGCCGCAAAAGCGCTTCCTTCAAAGTATAAGGCTTTCGCCGCGTGCGCAGAGCCGGCCGGCACCGGCATAGTGGGCGCGTGGGTCGCGGCGCAGCTGCTTGGCCCCGCCATCGGCAAAAACGTCGGTTTTATCTTCCTCTCCGGCTCTTTTCTCATGAGCTGCGTGCCAGGAGCCGCGATAGGCGCGCTTTTGGTCTGCTGTCTGCAAAAGCGCATGGCTATATCGCGCACCTTTGGAGCTATGATCTAAGCCGCAGCGCGGTCGGCCGTGCCGCTTGTTCTGCCGTATGCGGCCGTCCGCTTATCCGCGCTTTGCCTTTACCGTTTCCAGTTCGCGCCAGACTTCGGCCGCCAGAGCACGCCATTCTTCCTCTGTGCCGGAGTTTGTGACGATTTTGTCGGCGCGCTTCATTTTTTCTTCCCGCGGCAGCAGTTTTGATTCGCGGCGTTTTATCTCTTCTGCGTTCCAGCTGCGCTTTGCGTTGCGTTCCGCGCGGCGTGCAAGCGGGGCCGCCGCGTATATAACGTAGTCCAGCCATTCGTCGTCGCCGCATTCGTAAAGGAGCGGTATCTCGACTACGACGACGCCTCCCGATGCCAGCGCCTCCGCTTTTATCTGCGCGTTTGTGCGTTTGTGAAGCAGTTCCGCGGCAAATTTATATTCTTCTTCGTCTGTGAATATTTTCTGCGCTATTTTTGAATAGAGCTCGCGCCTGGGCGCGTCAAAAAAGCCTTCGCCCCAGCGTTTTTCGGCTTCGCACCGCACATCTGGCGCGTCCCACAGCGCGCGCGCGGCGCTGTCCGCGTCGATGATGTGCGCGCCCAGCACCCGCCACACGGAGCAGAGCGTGCTCTTACCAGCGCCAACGTCGCCCGTTAGCCCTATTATCGGCACGGTAACCGCCTCCCTGCGTTTCGTCCGTATATTCTATTACGTCCTTTGGGATCTCGCCGATGAAGCGCGACATCGGGTTGCGCTGGATGCCGCCAAAGAGCAGACGGCTTGACGCGCAGCTTATGTAAAGCTGCTCCCGCGCTCGCGTCATGCCCACGTAGCAGAGGCGGCGCTCCTCCGAAATATCGCCCTCCCCCGCCACGGCGCGCGCGCCGGGAAAAATCCCCTCTTCAAGTCCAACGAGAAATACTATCGGAAATTCCAGCCCTTTCGCCGCGTGCAGCGTCAGCATGTTTACGGCGTCTTCCTGCTCCTGTGCAGAATCCTGATCCGTGATGAGCGGTATCTCCGTCAGCGCCTGTTCGACGTCGCTTTCAGGCGGCACTATGGAGAGCAGTTCCAGCACGTTTTCAAGGCGTTCCTCCCAGTCGTCGGGATATTCTTCGCGCAGATAGGCGTCGTAGCCGTTGACCTCCGTGATGGTGCGCACCGCGTCGCCTATGTTTTCTTTATTTTCGAGGATGGCTATCATGTCCGCCGCAAGCGCTTTCACGCCGTTTGCCTGCTTGCCTTTGAGCCCTGCGCCGTTTTCGTGCAGCTCGCGCCATATATCTTGGGCCTCTGCCGCCTCCATGGAATTTATTTTTTCGCCTACGAGCTCAAGGCTCTTTTTGCCAAGGCCGCGCACAGGAATGTTTCCGACTCTGCCAAGCGATAGCATGTCGCGCGGGTTTACGGAAAGACGCAGCATGGAGAGGGCGTCTTTTACCTCAGCGCGTTCGTAGAAGGCGACGCCGCGTATGACCCTGTAAGGTATCGCGCGTTCCAGCAAAGCCTGCTCTATGCCGCGGCTTAGGACGTTCATGCGGTACAATATCGCCATCTCTTTGTATCGGTAGCCGTCGTCATGCAGCGCCTCTATTTTTTTCGCTATCCATTCCGCCTCCTGAGAGTCCATGGAAACGCGGCGCACCTTTATAGCGCTTCCCATATCTGACGCCGTCCAAAGGTCTTTAGGGTGGCGGTCGTCGTTGTTTTTGATGACGCCGTTTGCGCCGGCCAGAATGTTGCCAGTCGAACGATAGTTCTGGTCCAGTATAGTCATCTTCGCGCCTTTGAAGTCGCGTTCAAAGTTCAATATCATGCTCATCTCCGCGCCGCGCCAGCCGTATATCGACTGGTCGGGGTCGCCTACTACCATTATTTTGCGCCCAGCGTCTACAAGTATGCGCAAAAGCAGATACTGCGGATGGTTGACGTCCTGATACTCGTCTACCAGTATCCAGTCGTATCTCCCGCGCTCGTGTTCCAGCACCTCTTTGTCCGTTGCAAGTATGCGCAGCGGCAGCACCATGAGGTCGTCAAAGTCAAGCGCGCCCTGCGCTTTGAGCGAACGCGAGTAGGCGTCGTAAAGGGAGCGCCAGCGCTCGTCTATCTTAGGCGCGCCAGTCACTGGGTTTGATTTTGTTTTTGCTTCGGATATAAGTTCAAGCGCGGAAGAGACGTCAAGCCGCTTCGGGTCGATGTTGAGTTCCGCCATCGCGCGTTTTACTACGGATTTTGTGTCGTTTCTATCAAAGATTACGAAGGGGTACGGATGGCCCGCGCGCCGCATCGCCTCTTGATACCTGTGCAGGAAGCGGAGGCCGTAGGCGTGGAAGGTGGCCAGTTCCAGCCCCTGAAGGTTGCCGTCCATCATAGCCTCGGCGCGTCCGCGCATTTCGCGCGCCGCCTTGTTTGTAAAGGTGAGCGCGAGTATGCGCCACGGACGGACTCCCTGCTCCTGTATCAGATAGGCTATCTTTGTGGTCAACACCTTCGTTTTGCCGCTGCCCGCGCCGGCCAGCACCACCTGCGGCCCGGCGCAGTAGGCGACGGCTTCGCGCTGGCGCGGGTTCAGAGAATCAGTCAGTTCACATGCCATATATACACGTCCTTAAAGTTTATCGCGCGCCGCGGTTACGGCCGCGCCGTTATCCACTGCTGGATGCGCTCGGCCTTTGGAAGATATTCTATATCCTTCCACGTATAGAAGAAGCCGCTTGCGTTCTCTACGGTATAGCCGTCCTGATTGTGGTCCAGCACGTCGTACGGGTCCATAAAGATAAGCACGTCGTCCTCGACATTTGCGGTCTTCATCGTGTCATAGCCGATGATGACGCGCCAGTGGCCGCCCCAGTACATGTTTTCGACAAAGACGGGCGTGCCCTCTTTGAGGTTTTTAACGACGAACTCCATAAAGGCCTTGGGGTCGTCAAAATCTCCGGCTTTGCCCTTCGGACGGTCAAGGCTCGACCGCACCTTCCAGCCTATCTCCTTAAAAAACTTTACCATGCCGCTGGTGGAGGTGCCCATCTCGCCGTTTGGCTTCGGCTTGTTTAGAGTGCCCATCAGGATGGCAAGCATCTGTTCGTCATATTTTTTATTTCCGAAGTAGTCAAGGACGGTGAGCGCGGCGGCGGGGCCGCAGGTAGTCTCCGTCGTCTGCTGGTAGGTCGGGAAGTTAGATACGAAAGTTAGGCCGTCTGCGCTTTTCATCTCGTAAAAATCAGGCGCGGTGAAATACGGAGAGGCTTTAACATTTCCTGCGCCGTTGTAGGACGATGCGCCGGAGCTTTTTGTATCGAAATACGGCGGGTACGGCACGGTCCGCGCAGCCGCCGCCGGCATGGAAATGGCGAGTGTAATGAGCAGCGCCACCGCAAGATGCTTGATTTTTATCATTTTATTTTCCTCCTCAAGGTTCTGTCAGCTTGTAAATACAGGCTTCATTATAACTAAAAAGCTCTATAAAAAAAGCCCCCCGAAAGGGGGCTTTTTTTTCATGACTGCCGTTTATGGATGTTGGCGCCTCGTATGACGCCTCTTATTTTGGTTCAAGAAGTCCGTAGCCGCCCGCTTCTCTGCGGTAGACCGCGTTTATTGCGCCCGTTTCGTCGTTTTTGAAAAGGAAGAACGAATGGCCCAGAAGATCCATCTGCATGGTCGCCTCTATCGGAGTCATCACGTCGACGGCAAACCTCTTCGTCTTCACTATCTCGCGGACCGGCTCTTCCGCCTCCACCGGCTGCGCCGGCGCAAGCTCAGGCGCCAGATCGAACGAAAAATCCTGCACCTTCATGCGTCCCTTGTCGGTAAGATAGCTCTTGTGCTTTTTTACCTGGCGTTCAATGTTTTTCAGCGCCTTGTCAAAGGCTTTGCGAAGGTCTGGGGCGTAATCTTCCCCGCGCATGATCACTCCGTTGACGTTTGCGGTGATCTCAACAACATTCATGCCGCGTTTGTAATTGAGAGCCACCTGGGTGTCAAGGATGCGGTCGAAGAATTTTTCTATCTTGAAAAGCTTCTTCTCCATGTATTCCTTGATGTCTCCCGGGAGTTCGACATTGCGCGTTACAAAACGTACCTCCATAGCAACTCCTCCATTCATATGCTGCTATTTTCTGTTGCTAGTGACATTTTAGCATGATAGTTAAATAGGTACAAATGTGAAAATTATGTAAATATTTACGCCGCTTTGTGCATGGGAAAAAGATAGTGTGAAAATTAGTGGCAATAATCGGCGCTTGATATTATAATAGCGCGTATCTTGTCATTTAGAGATTGGAGGCATTAAATGTGAAGTTTTCTAAAAGGATCATGAACATACAGCCGTCGGCCACACTCAGCATCTCCGGCAAGGCGAAGACGATGAAGGACGAGGGCAAACCCGTTATCTCCTTCAGCACAGGCGAACCTGATTTCAAATCACCGGCAGCGGCAAACGACGCCGCCATAGAGGCTATCAAACGCGGAGAATCGCACTACACGCTAAATCCGGGGATCATGGAGCTGCGTCAGGAGGTCTGCAAATATTACAAAGAACGCTTCGGACTGGACTATAAACCCTCCGAGGTGATCATAGGCTCCGGCGCGAAGCCGCTTCTCTATGAGGCTATGCAGGCGCTCGTCGACGAAGGCGACGAGGTGATCATCTTCTCCCCTGCGTGGGTCAGCTACGTTGAACAGCTGCACATGGCAGGCGGCAAGGAGGCGGTCGTCGATACAATAGCGACTGGGCTTGTGCCGACGAAAGAAAATATCGAGGCGGCCGTCACCGACAAGACGGTCGGCATCCTTCTAAATTCTCCGTCCAACCCCACAGGCGCAATTTATTCCGAGGAGACTATGAAGACCATAGCGGACGTCGCGCGCAGCCACGGCCTCTGGATAATTTTCGACGAAATATACGAGCGTCTCGCCTATGAACCGGCGCATCATGTAAACATTCTGAACGTGGCGCCCGATCTCAAAGAGAGCGTGCTCATAATAAACGGCGTCAGCAAGAGCTACGCGATGACGGGTTGGCGCATCGGCTACGCGCTCGGCTCTGAGGCGCTCATTAAAAAGATCAACACATTGCAGACGCACCTCACCTCAAACGCAACCTCCATCGCGCAGTGGGCGGCGCTCGGCGCGCTTCGCGGCGCGGAGAATGATGTGCAGATGATGCTCTCCGCCTTCAAAAAACGCCGTGAGCTGATACTTTCTCTCATTCGCGAAATGCCTTATGTAAAGGTGAAGGAGCCGGAGGGCGCGTTCTACGTTTTTGTCGACGTGCGCGAGACGCCGATAGCGGACGACATGGAGTTCTGCCGCCGGCTGCTTGAAGAAAAATATATAGCGGCCGTCCCCGGTGCGGCATTCCTCGCGCCCGGCTTCGTGCGCTTCTCCTACGCCTGTTCCGAAGAGAACATCAAAGAGGGCATGGCGCGGATGAAGGCCTTTCTTGAAGGGCTGAAATAGCGGCGCGTACTCTTTTCATTTAAAAACCAGACGGGCCTCGCGCGTTATGTTTCATTTCGCGGGAGGCCCGTCTTTTTATTTGAGATGCAGCGCGTTAGTTTTTCAAAAAGAGGTCGATAATATCTTTTACGGAGGAGACTTTCAAAACTTCTACCGGATAACTTTCCTTCGGCGTGCGGCGGCTGATAACGGCTTTTTTGAAGCCAAGGCGCGCAGCCTCGCGCACGCGCATCAGAGTGCGTCCGGCGGGGCGCACCTCTCCGGCAAGCCCCACCTCTCCGATGAAGCATATTTCGGACGGCAGAGCTATGTCCGTTACGGCGGAGGCAAGCGCCGCGCAGATGCCGAGGTCGGCCGACGGGTCTTTGAGCGTCAACCCGCCCGCTACGTTCAGATATAGGTCGCTCGAACGCGAGGGGATGCCGCACCGTCTTTCCAGCACCGCAAGAAGAAGCTGGAGTCGGCTGACGTCGATGCCGCGCGCCGTGCGCTTTGGATATGGAAAGGGCGTAGGGCACGCAAGCGCCTGTATCTCCGCAGCGAGCGCGCGCGAGCCTTCCAGCACGGTGGCGATGGCGACGCCGGAGCTTCCGAGGTCGGTGCCGTTCCAGTAGAGGCGGCTTGGATCGTTTACTGCGGCAAGCCCTTTTTCGGACATTTCAAAGATGCCCAGCTCCTCCGTGCTGCCGAAACGATTTTTTTCGGCGCGCAGCAAGCGGTTTGGACTGTTCTGTTCTCCAGAAAAAAGCAGCACGACGTCGACAAGGTGCTCAAGCAGCTTCGGCCCCGCTATCTGGCCCTGTTTCGTTATGTGCCCGACGAGGACGGTAGGGATGGCGCAGCGTTTGGCGGTCTCAACCGCCATTGCGGCGACGCCCTTTACCTGATTTGGCGAGCCGGCCCAGCCGCTTTCGCTGTCTGCGCGGAAGGCCTGAACGCTGTCAATGACCATGAAGGCGTAATTATGCCTTTCTGCGGCGGCGAGCGACGAGGGAAGGTCGCTCTCGCAGAGCAAGTCAAGCCCCTTCGTCATGAGGCCGAGCCTCCTGCCGCGGAGAGCCAGCTGCCCGGAGGATTCTTCGCCCGAGATGTAGAGCACGGATTTTCCCTGCTTCGCCATCGCGGCGCACACCTGCAAGAGCAGCGTCGATTTGCCGACGCCCGGCTCGCCGCCCAGCAGCGTCACTCCGCCCTGCACCCAGCCTCCGCCGAGCACACGGTCGAGCTCTTCAATGCCGGAGGGCGTGCGCTCCGGCTCCTCCACTTCCAGGCCGGAGATGGGGACGGCGGCTTTGACGGAGGCTACAAGCCCCGTCTTTCTGTCGGCGGCAACGGGGGCCTCTTCTTCCATTGAGCCCCATGCGCCGCATTTTGGACACTTTCCTATGAGCGTGATGCTTTTGTAGCCGCATTCCGAACATTTATAACTTGATATATCTTTTTTAGCCATTATCGTTTAGCCCCAGGGCCATGAGATCCTTCTTCCGTCTTCATTTTTGAGCGCCTTTTTTATTTCATCGAAGGTGGGCGCCTCAAGCATCATCTTTGTGCAGTTGGCGCGGGAGAGCGTCTCAAGAGAATGGGAGTCGGACGACCTTATGAAGGCGCGTCCCGGATAACGCTGCCGCCATTCTTCGGCTTCGTCGTGGCTGAGCCTGCGGGAGAGCTCAAAGGCGTCCGCCGGATAATCGGGCGGCATGGGGCCGAGCGCCGCCGGATACGAAAAGGCTGGACGGTCCACATGCGCCAGTATCGCAAGCGCGCCCACGCTGTGCAGCTTTGCCACGATCTCGTCCACTTCGTAGCCGGCGCCCTGTATGAGCAGCACTTCTTCTTCTTTTATTATTTCGTTGCGCGCGTCCACCACTATCTGATAGCCGAAGTTGTCGACGTTGTTTTTTATCGGCCTGATACGTTTCCAGAGCCATTCTTTATAACAGAGTGCGGTTTCGTAATTTGGGAAGACGGAGAGGATGTGTATGTCTTCAGCGCTCTGCGTCTCTATGCAGGGGATGACGACAGGATTTCCTCCGGCGGCCTCTGATATGCCGGGAAAATTTTCACAGGTATTGTGGTCAGCTATGCCTATGATGTCAAGCCCCGCTTCACGTGCGCCGTCCACAATTTCCGGCGCGCCCATCTCAAGCTCGCCGCACGGCGAAAGCAGCGTGTGTATATGAAGGTCTACCCAAAAGGGCTTCAGCAAGCGTCTAGCCCTTAAGCCCCAGCGCGTGCATCTTCGCACAGACCTCATAAAGGCTCTCGGGAACGGAGAGCACCGTTATGTTTTCTGTATTGCAGCGTTCAAGCAGGTCGTCCGGGGCCTTGCGCCCCGCCGCTATGATTATTATTGGAAGGTCTTTCAGCACCGCCACAGCGGCCACGTTGAGGTGGGCCTGTATCGTCACCCAGGCCGCGCCCTCGCGCGCCACGCCCATTATGAAGCTCAAAAGGTCGCCCGCTATAGCCTCTGTTATCTCTCTTTCGCCGGCGCCGGCGCACTGGACCTCTCCGCCAAGCGCGCTGCAAAGTTCGCTTACTGTCAATTTGATCCACCCCTTCTTTTAAGAGTCTGCGGCTGTGACTCAGAAAGAGTCACTATTTTATTCGCAAGCGAAGATATGCCTTCGCGAAGTTTGAAGATGCAGTCTGTGACGGAGCCGTGTCCGCGCACTATCTCCTCCGCCATCGCCTGGCACGACGGACGTCCGCAGGAGCCGCAGTCGATGTGCGGAAGGCCCGAGTATATTTCTTTCATCTGCTGGAGCTTCACCATGGCGTCCGCCACGTTGTCCGAAAGCGGCAGCCTTGGACGCGGTGAAAATTCTTTCGTCACCATCCAGAAGTCCATCGCGTAAAGTCCTTCGACGCGGCGGAGGTCCTTCGGCGTTATTTCCCAGTTCGTTTTCATGTTGTTCAGCCGCAGGTTCGCAAGAAAACGCGAGTCGGCTGTGCCTATGCCGCCAACGCATCCGGTGTCGCATATACGGCATTCTATAAAGTCTACGGAACGCAGGCGGCCCAGTTCAAGCTCCTGCAAGACGTCAAGCGTGTTTCTCATTCCAGATACGGCAAGCATCGTCAGTTTTTTATCTGAGAAGGCCTGTATGTGCTTCGCTTCTCCGCCGCGCCGCGCCCACTGCACCCAGCGGCCGTTGCGCTCTCGCGGCGTGTGACTCGGCGCCGGCGAGACGTTGCTTGCCATGATGCTGCGCGCCACGCGGCGCACTGTGACGGCCTGCTCTATCGGCGACTGTTCTCTGCCCTGTGGTTCACGCTTCATCGTTATCTTTGAAGAACAGGGCGCAAGCAGCGTGACCGGCGCCGTTGTGTTGGTCCTCATGCGCCACAGGTCGGCCGCAAGTTCAAGCGGCGAGCAGACGTGCACGACGCGCGGCAGAAGTTCCGGGAAACGCGACTGTATGAGCCTCAGCACCGACGGGCAGTACGAGGAGATGAGAGGAAGCTGCGAGGCGGGAGTGCGCGATATCATCTGCGCGCTCGCGTAGGAGCAGAGGTCAAAGGCCTCCTCCAGCTCGTCTATAAGAAGGTTGAAGTCAAGCGATTGCAGCACGTCCACAAGCTGCGCCGGGTCGTTATAATGGCTGAATTGAGAAAAAAAGACGGGGTCGGGGATGAGCGTCACCCTTGAGGATTCTTTGATGCGGTTCCAATCGTCCTCCTCAATGCCGAGCGCCTGCCGGTGGCAGGAGCGCAGACATTCGCCGCAGTCTATGCAGAGCTCGCCCATGATGCTTATTTCACCGTCAACTACACGTATGGCCTCCACAGGACAGACCTTGATACAGTTGACGCAGCCCTGGCAGGCCTCTCTTGAAATCTTAACGCTGTGAAGCATCGTCATTCACCTCGTTTGTCTAATTTTGAGGAAAATATACCACGCACTTTAACGTAGTGCCCTTTCCAATTGTGGATTCTATATCAAACTCATCGCAGTTCCTTTTGATGTTCGGCAGGCCCATGCCGGCGCCAAAGCCCATCTCTCGCGCCTCTTCCGTCGCGGTGCTGTAACCTTCGATCATGGCTTTGCTTATATCGGGTATGCCCGGGCCTTCGTCCTTTGCGACGAGGTCTACATGGTCTTCGGAGATGATGGCCTGAAGAATGCCGCCGCCCGCGTGGATGACGAGGTTTATTTCGGACTCATAGGTGATTATCGCCACGCGCCGACATATGTCCGAGGCTATTCCTAGCATTTTGAGGGTATTTTTTATATTGTTCGAGGCTGCGCCCGCAACCATAAAATCATTGCCCTCAATTCTGTATTCAAGACAGACAGGGGCTCCCATTATTTAAATCTCCTGCATCTGGATGCTCGGTTTCATGCCCTTTGCAAACAAAATACCGCATGACTCAAACATGCTGTATCTTGTAAGGAGAATTGGGATGCCGTTCTCTCTCGCCAACTGCACGGTCTCGTCGAGAGGCACCTTACCGCGGACAAAAACTATCGCGGGTATGTCGAGCATCTGCGCCGTCCTGACGATCTGCACATTTGTAAGCCCGGTCAAAAGCAGTGAACCCGGCGTACAGAAGGCGAGCACATCGCTCATTAGATCACAGGCATAGGCGTTGTTTATCACAATGCTGTTAAGATCGTCTTCGGTAGAAATATTCTTGGCGTCAAGCAGTGACGCCAGTTCCTGCAAGGTCATTTTTTCTGCCCCCTGATACTTTATTTGTAAGTCTTTGCTATAACCAAACTCATTGTGTAAAGAATAACAAAGACAGGAGATAAAAACAAGTGCGCAAAGGAGGCACAATCAATAAATTTTGATGTAATATATGAATCAAATTTGACAGGAAGTGGTTTTGTTGCAGATATTTTACTTTTCAGCCGCAGCTTTGCTTGTTCTTTTCGTAGGCGCGGGCGTCATTATAGGAAGCAGAGGAACGTCGAAAAAAGATTTCAGCCTCGGCGGAAGGAAGGCGGGCGCGGCCGGCGTCACCGGCATTCTGCTTGGAGCGCTCGTCGGAGGAGCATCCACTGTAGGCACGGCGCAGATGGCCTACAGCAGCGGGCTTACCGCGTGGTGGTTCACTCTCGGCGGCGGGATAGGCTGTCTGCTGCTTGGACTTCGCTTCGCCGTTCCGCTGCGCCGGTCTGAGATCACGACGATCGCGGACTACCTTGAAAAAAGCTACGGAGGCGCCGGCTCGCGCTGCGGCGCGGCCATCGCCTTCACCGCCACCGTCTCGTCCTCTATAGGCACCTTTATTTCGATATGCGCGCAGTTTCTCGCCTGTATCGCGCTCATTCGCGGCGTCATCCCGCTTTCCGGCTGGCAGGCCGCCCTGGTCGCGGCCTTCGCAATATGGGGCTTTATTGCGGCGGGCGGCATGAAAAGTTTTTCTACGCTCGGGACGGCCAAGATATTTATTTTATATATAGTGCTCGCGCTCTGCGCGGGAGCCGCGTGGCATCACAGCGGCGGCGTTTGCGCGGTATATTCGAAGCTTGGCTTCGCACCGTGGTTTAATCCGTTCGGGCGCGGCTTTGTGCCGGAGATGGGGTATCTGGCCTCGATGATCGTAGGCGTATTCACGACGCAGATATATATACAGTCCTTCGCCGCCGCCAAAGACGCACAGGCCGCGCGCGCAGGCGCCTTCGCCTCCGCGCTGCTCATGCCTCCGATGGGGCTGCTTGGCGCGTGGGTCGGCCTTTCGGTTAGGGCGGCCGGCGTGCGCATCGCGCCCGACAAGGTGCTTTCGTGGTTCATCATGGATTCTTTTCCGCCAGTCGTAGGCGGCCTCATCTGGGGCGGAGTGCTTATCACCGTCATCGGCTGCGCCGCCGGGCTGATACTCGGCATCGCGACCAACATAACGAAGAACTTCATCCCCAAAAAACTGATGTCGCGTTACGCGCACCGCACAAATGAAATCCAGCAGGCGCTCGTCGCGGTAATGATAATCGCGGCGACGCTGATAGGGCTGGGCTCGGCGGGGACGATGATACTCGACCTGAGTTTTCTCAGCATGGGCCTTCGCGGGGCGGGGACGTTTTTCCCGTTCGTCATGGCTGTGCTGAAGCCTGGGCTGCTCTCCGCGCCGTGGGCGCTCGCCGCAAGCGCGGGCGGACTTGCCGGGATGCTTATCTGGGCCTTCTGCGGCCTCCCCTCCGACCCGCTCTTTGCCGGACTTGCCGTATCTGCGCTGTGCGTCGCAGCCGGTGCAATCTTGGGAAAGAAAAAACATCTGGAAATTTAAAAAGCGAGCGTTCTTTCAGACGAAAGAACGCTCGCTTTATTGTTGTTTTATTTCGCGGGCAAATTTTATCTCTTGTAGCCGATGATGTCGCGCAGCAGCATCCTGCGCCACGCCTGGCCTTCTTCGTCCTCAACGCCCTTCGTCGCGCCTCCGTCGATAACGCCCATCACGCCGCGCCCCTGCTCCGATTCCGCAATGACGAGCTGGAGCGGGTTTGCGGTCGCGGCGAAAATAGAGCAGACCTCCTGCACGGATTTTATTCTGTTTAGGACGTTTATCGGGTAGCCTTTGCGCATTACAATATTGAATACGTGCCCCGCGTTTATTTTTTGCGCGTTCGCTATGGCCGCCGCTTCCATTTCTTTATCGTTTCCGTCGTGCCTCACGAGGCAGTCGCCGGAGGCCTCGCAGAAGGCGATGCCGAACTCGATGCCAGGGGCCGCCGTTATCATCGCCTCGAAAAGATCTTCAACGGATTTTATGAAGTGGCTCTGCCCTACGATGACGTTCGCGTCCTCCGGGATATCTATCTGTACAAGCGAAAGCTCCAATTTCTCTGCCATTATATTCCGCCTCCGTATAACAATATTTTTTATTAGTATAGCATTTTGCGCATAAAAAAAGCGGCGCGCCTTTTCAGGAACGCCGCGTATTTTAGCCGCAGAGATTTTTACTTCTTTTTGAGTTCGGCGATGACCGCGTCTGTGATGTCGATTCCGCCGTAGAATACGGCTTCTTTGTCAACGACGACTGTCAGCTTCTTCTGGTTGGCGACCGTTCTGATTGCGATGTTGATGTCCTGGAAGAGCGGCTGCATCAGCTTCTGCTCCTGCTGGGCGAGCTCCTGACGCTTTGACTGATAGATCTGAGCCTTTTTCTTGTCGTCGCTCTCTTTGTCTATTGCGCCCTGGGCGTCCTTCTGGAGCTTGGCGGAGATGTCTTTAAGCTGCTTCTGCACCTGCTCGAACTTCGGGTGCTGGAACATTATCTTCTGTGTGCTGATTGTGCCGATCACGTCCGCCGCAAAGGCCGAACCCGCCATCACGAACGCAGACATTGCCGCGATCATTACTGCCATAACTATCTTTCTTGAAATCATGAAATTTCCTCCTCTTAAAATGCAGAAAGATTTCAATATCCTTCTGCGTTTAACTTGTGTATTTTACCCTTTTTTTCAAATAAAGTCCACGTGTTTTACCTGTTTTGCGCGCCTCCTCTTTTCTTCGTCTTTAGCGCAAATGAAGGCGCTTTTGTCCCGTTGACCAAGGGCCGCCGATTTGCTGTTTATGTTCTCGAAGATATGTGATAAAAATAGACGGTGAATATAAAGACGACAGCTTTTGGAGGAACAATAGAATGGAATGTCTTGCAACTTTTGATACTACGCACATGGCTCTCTTTTTTGAAAAGGCGTGCCGCGCGGCCGGCCTCAGCGTTAAGATAGTCCCTGTGCCGCGCCAGCTTTCCGCAAGCTGCGGGCTCGCCTGCGGCTATCCGTGCGGCGACCTGGAAAAGGTGAAGGCCGTGGCGGAAGAAAAGGGCATCGAGGTGGCCGAGTACCACGAGGTAGAGAGCCTTTAACTATTATTTGCCGTCGTCAGGCGGGTCCTGATGAAAATATTTCCTGTAAAAGAGCCATCCCATGAAGCGCCAGAGCAGGTAGCCGCAGCAGACGACGGCTATTGATATCCAAAAGAGAGTCGAAAAATCCATTCCCGACCTGCCAAGCGCCGCCATTCCGTTTCTGCGCGTGGTAAGGCTGCCGGGGCCGAAAAATTTCCACACCCATACCGCCATCATTACTGCCGCAAATACTGTAAGAACGCGGTTCAGCATTTTGCGCATTTTTTCCCAGTTCATCAGCGTTTCCTTTCTATTATTCTGTTTTTGATACGCTCCGCGAAGAATTTTATTATCCTGGCGGACGATATGCTGTCGAATCTCCTCACAAGCAGCTCGCCGCTTTCCGTCTTTCTGATGAAGAAGGTGCGTGATTTCGGAGAAAGCAGCACCTGTGTAGGATAGAGGCTTCTGTGCCCCGCCACAAGGTAGGAGACCGCACAGGCTATGCCGGCAAACGCCGCAATCGGCGCGCCGAAAAGCTCCATTGCGAGAATCGTGCCTGATATTGGCGTGTTCGTGGAGCCGGCGAGCACGGCGCAGACGCCGAGCGCCGCGCCAAGCGGCGGGTCTATGCCAAAGACTATCGAAAAGAGCAGCCCCGCGGAGGCGCCAATGAAAAACGTCGGCGTTATTTCTCCGCCGCAGCCTCCGGCGGAGAGGGTTATGCCCATAGCGGCCGCCTTGATGATGAAGCCGAGCGGAAGTTTCGCCTCGCCGTCCACCATTGATTGAATGACGTCGCTGCCGAGGCCGAGATAATCTCGCCCAAATAAAAGACCGATTACAAGCAGGAGCGCGGCGCCTACAAGCGGGCGCTTCCACGTTTTTATGTTGTAGCGCACGAAGAGCCTGTTTATAAACTGAATGCTCTCTATGTTCATGATGGAGATGAGGCCGAAGAAGACGCCAGCAAGCAGCACCTTGATGAGCATGAATGGCGCCACCGTAGGAATGGAGACGGCGTAGGAGGGAAGGTGTCCCGCGCCTATGGCCGCAGCCGTGAGGTATCCCGTGATGCCGCTTATTAGGGCGGGGAAAAGAACGTCGTAGAATATCTGCCCCACGAAGAGCACTTCGACGGCAAAGAGCGCGCCCGTGACGGGAGTGCCGAATACCGCGCAGAAGCCGGCCGCAATGCCGCAGATTATTATTTTTTTCAGGTCGGCCTCGTCAAGCTTGAATATTTTTCCAAGAAAGTATGAGACGCCGGAACCTATCTGAGCGCACGGCCCTTCGATGCCGACGGAGCCGCCGGAGGAGATGGTGATTATTGTGGCTATAATTTTAACTGGAACGGCCTTTACGTCGATGACGGTACGCTTCGTGTTGTGGATGGCGTCAATGACGGATTCGGTGCCGTGTCCCGCGGACTGCGGCGCGAGCAGCCGTATGAGCAGGTAGCTTATCATAAGCCCTGGAAAGAGCAGCAGATAATGCCAGAAGCCGAGAGAAAAGGCCGCTTTCATAGAATATTTGAGCGCGAGCAGAAAACCGCCGCAGGCAAGGCCTACCGCGCCGCCCGTCATGACGGCGAAGAAGAGCCATTTCACGACGGTGCACATGAGCCACACCTCGTCGCGAACGATGTTTTCGCCGTCCTGCTGATCTATGTTTATCCTTACAGGAGCATCCGGTTGATTTGTATTCGAGTTGTCCATTTGCATCACCTTTTTCAATTTTAGCATAAATGGCGCGCAATGCTGTTATAATATGGGCGCTATGATAAAAATTTCGCACGCGGCGGCTATCGCCGCAAAGTATTTATTTATTACCGCAGTGCTCGCCTCGTTCGTCTTCATCGGCTACCGGATAGCTACGAAGCGCGGTTATGAGGCGCACGAGCAGCTGCAATGCAGGGCGCTTGCCGTAAGCGCGGCGCTGGTCGCGTCCCAGGCCGCGGAGAAAGACGGCGCGCTCGCCTCGCTTGTCGATAAAGAGGGCGAGGTGCGTTTTATCGTCGATCACAGAGCCATGCCCGGAAATTATGTGGTGAGCGTCGCCATCAAAAATACGAGCGACGGCGCTCGCGCGATAAGCGCGGAGGCTGAGTCCGGCTGGAACTCAAGAAGCCCGCAGAAGGCTGCCTTTTCTTTAAAAACCAAAAACGGCGTTCTTGCTTTTTCCGACGCACGTCAGGAAGAATACGCGAAGCTTTTCTTAGAACTGCAAAAAAGCACTGAGCTAAAAAAAGTAAAAAACGGAAGGCTTACCTTCACCTATCCGTTTGAAAAACCTTGCCCGGCGCCGTTTTCTGCGGAGGCGCTTGAAAGCGCGCGCTTTTCCGAAGGCCCCGTAATAATTTTACTGCACAGAAGATAGCGGCTTTTGCGGTCGTTTCCTACGAATATTCCATCGGGCAGCGCTGAAGTATCATCAATCCCTCACGCGGCTCAAAGCCGAGCTTGCCCATAAATACGGTCAGCTCGCTGGTGTAGGTGACTATCACCGGAACATGTTTGATGGCCGGATGGCCCAGCGCGTATTCAAGAAGTTGAGAGCCAAGCCCTTTGCCCTGATAGTCGGGGTGAACGAGGATGTCCCACAGAGATCCGCGAAAGACGAAGTCCGTCAGCATCCGGCAGAAGGCGATGAGACGCCCGTTGTGGCGTATCGAAAAACACATGCTGGTGCCCTCCAGCATTTTAGCTATCTGTTCCAGAGAGCGGCTGCGGCCCCACCGCGTGAAGCGGTAAAGGTCCTGCAGCTCCTCCGGCGAGACGGCCAGCTTGCTGTCGTAAAAGAGATACTCAGGATTTTGCGTCATCTGAAAATCCGTCGTTCGCAAACTGCGTTCTTCTGTTTATTCTCTTCGGCGAGAGCGCAAGCCCTCCTATTATCTTCCTGAGGTCGCCGCGTTTGGCGTCCTTTGTCACGGTGAGTTCAAGCAGTTGTCCTGCGCCGCATTTGGAACAGGTCCACATGGCGCGCGCAGAACCGTTTGCGTCCGGCGAGCCGGCCAGCACCTTAAGTTCTCCGCATTTTTGACAGGCTAATATAAGCATTTTATTATCTTCTTTCCGTTGGATTGATCATGTCAGTTCTTCGTTTTCAGCACAAACTTCACGCGCAGCGGACCTTCGCTGTAGACATCCTCTGCTGTGAGTATCTCAAGCCTTATCGCCTTTGTGTCCTGCTCTATCTTGTCCAGCGCCGCGACAAATTCGCTTGTGTCTATTGAACCGACGTTGCCGGTTATCGGGTCTTTCATGACGCCGTCGCCTACGGCCTTCTGGTTCAGCTGTTTCAGCGCCTGAAATACCGTCTCCTCTATTTTCTGACGCGGCGCGTCAGGCGTGAAATCATGCGTGTAGAGCACGGTGTTTTGTTTATAAACGAGGCGCGATTTGTAGCATTCTATCTGCGAGCGGACGGCCTCTCCCTCTACGGCGTTGCCTAGCGCCGTGACGCGCAGCAGCCAGCGGCCGGGGTTGTGCGTAAGTTTGTCTTTTACGCGCTCTATAGATTCTTTGGAAATGTCGGGCATTTTTACGCCGTCCGGTTTTTTGCCGAAGCGATAGGCAAGCAGCGCGCGCGCCTCCGTTTTGAGGCGGGAGACAAACATGTCAACCTGCTGGGCGGTGATGATGGAGTCTGAAAGCACTCCCTGCGCCAATATTTCTCCTGTGAAGGCGGCGATGCGGCCCTCGCGCAGCTTCTGTATGCCTGATTTTAATTTGTCCGACTCAGCTTTGAGCTGTTTCACGGAGGCGTCGAGCTTTTTGCTTTCCGCAAGCAGCGCGGTCTTTTCCTTCTGCAAAACTGCCTGCTCAGCCTCGGTCTTCTTGCGCAGCTCTTTCATTTCTGAAAGCTGCTTTCTCGCGGCCGCGAGGTTTTTAGTGCCGGCGGCAAGTTCGTCCTCCACTCGCGTAAGCTCGTTTTGCTTTTCGGAGAGGTCGCCGCGGCTCTCAAATAAATCTATCTGCATCTGCCCAAGGTTGTTCCTGTTTTTCTGAAGCTCCTCCGTAAGCGTCGTCACCTGCTTCTGTACGAACTGCATACTGAAGAGCGCGGTGCGCACCTGCTCGGAGGCCGCGCTCAGCACAAAGAGCGTTGCGATGGCTATGCCTACGCCTGTGAGCACGGAAATTATGCGTGAGGTGTATTTCGGCCTTAATTTAAGGAAGGTGATACGTTTCTTGCCGAGCTTCATGCCGATGACGTCTCCCGCCCACGACACGAGAGCGCTGACGACGATCAGCGTTCCAAGAAGTATCCAGTTTATTTCGTGAAAGATCTCAAACAATGAGCTACCTCGCTTATACTTGATCTTTTCTGCGCCCAGCGCATACATTTAGTATTATACCAGAAGTTTTATCCGAAAAAACGTATTCAGCGGATATGAGAGAAGGGGAAACGGCATATTTTGCGCCCTCTTTCCTTCTCTCGTGCGGTTATTGTTTTTATTCGTATTTCAGCGCGTCTATCGGGTTCAGCAAAGACGCTTTGTAGGCCGGGTAATAGCCGAAGCCTACGCCCACCGCCGCGGAAAATACAAAGGCGAGCACTATCGAGGTCACTGTAAAAACGGGCGGCGCCGCAGTGAACGAAGAAAGCAGATAGCCCGTGACTACGCCCAGCATTATCCCGATGGAGCCTCCTATCATGGAGAGCACGACCGCCTCTATCAGAAACTGCATACGAATGTCTTTTTCCGTAGCGCCGACGGCCATCCTTATCCCAATCTCTCGCGTGCGCTCCGTGACGGAGACGAGCATTATGTTCATGATGCCTATGCCGCCCACCACAAGCGATATAAAGGCTATCGAACCAAGCAGCATGGACATTATCGTAGTCGTCTTGCGCCGCGCCTCCAGCATTTGCGAGACGTTGCGCACCGCGAAGTCGTCCGCCTCGCCGGATTTTATTTTGTGGCGCTCGCGGAGCAGGCTCTCCGTTTCGTTCTGTATATAGGAGAGCGCCTCCATTGACACGCCTTTTATGTATACGTTTCCGATGCGCCCCGCCGTCTTCCAGCGTACGAGCCTGCGCTGCGCCGCTGTGAGCGGCACGAGGATGAAATCGTCCTGGTCGGTGCCGTTGGCGGACTGGCCTTTGCCCTCGTATACTCCAACTATTGTGAACGGTATTTTGTTTACTCGTATCGACTTGCCGATCGCGTTGTCTCCGTTAAAGAGCTTGTCTTCGACCGTCTTGCCTATTACGGCGACCTTCGCGCCCTGGCGCACGTCGCTTTCGTTGATGTCGCGCCCGCGCTCCATGTTCCGGTCCTGCACGTTTGAATAGGCCTGCGTGCTGCCGATGACGCTGCTGCTCCAGTTTGTGTTGCCGTAGATGAGCATAGCCGACATGTTTATCATGGGAGCTACGGCCTCCACGCCTGAGACCTCTTTTTCTATCGCCTGCGCGTCGTCGTAGGTGAGGTAACGCGTGATTCCGGTCGTCGAACGGGCCGACCTGTCCGGAAAGACCATGATGAAGTTGCTGCCGAACGACGATATCTGTTCGTCTATGCTTTTGTTGGCGCCGGCGCCTACCGCGAAGGCGGCGATGACGGCGGCTACACCTATTATTATCCCAAGCGCTGTGAGCATAGAGCGCGTTTTGTTGCGGCGCAGCGCCGTGAGCGACGCGGCAAATACTTCGGATACGGCTATCATGCCTCGCGCCTTCTTTCGTTTATCTCGTCTTTCATTATGCGCCCGTCGCGGAAGTGCAGTATCCGCTTCGCGTAGGAGGCGACGTCGTACTCGTGCGTGACCAGGATTATCGTCATGCCGTCGTCGTTGAGCCGGCGAAAGAGCGCCATTATCTCGTCGCTCGTCTTTGAGTCGAGGTTGCCGGTAGGCTCGTCCGCCATCAGTATAGGCGCGCGGTTCACTATGCCACGCGCAATGGCGACGCGCTGCTGCTGTCCGCCGGAGAGCTGCCGCGGGTAATGGTCGTCAAGCCCCGTCAGATAAAACTTCCGCGCTATCTCGGCGTAGCGTTCGTCCTTCGCGGCGGCTCCGCCCGCGCCGTGCTCGAAGACCGTCATTATATTCTGCTTCGTCGTCATATTGGGAAATAGCGCGTAATTCTGGAAGAGCAGCCCGCTTCTGCGCTGCTGCGGCTTCATGTTTACGCGTTTTTTCGAATCGAAATAGACGACGCCGTTTACCTCGATATGCCCTTCGTCGGGCGTCACGATGCCGGCGATACAGCGCAGCGTCATGCTTTTGCCGCAGCCGGAGCCGCCAAGCAGCGCAAGCACCTCATTGCCGCCTTCAAACTCAACGTCGAGCGCAAACGCTCCGAGCCGTTTTTTTATGCGAACCTTTACAGTCATCTTTACGCGCGCCTTTCTTCAAACTCGTCCGTAAGCGACTGCCCGGCGGCCCGGCCCTTAGGCTGCCGGAAGCTCGTCTCCAGCATGTTGACCGCGACTAGCACGATGAACGAAATGACGAGGTTGACCGCCACCCATTTGTAGGCGAGCGCGTCGTTGCCTTCGCGCCACAGCTGATAGACGGTGGTCGAGATAGTAGCCGTGCGCCCGGGGATGTAGCCCGTTATCATCGTAGTGGCGCCGTATTCGCCAAGGGCGCGCGCGAAAGCGAGCACCGTAGCCGCAATTATGCCGTCGCGGCAGTTCGGAAGCAGCACGCGCCAGAAGATGAAGGTGTCGGATAGCCCCAGCGTGCGGGCGCTGTATATGAGAGTCTTGTCAAAACCGTCAAAGGCGCCTCTGACGGTGCGGTACATCAAAGGAAAGCTGACGATGGCCGTCGCGAATATCGCGGAATACCAGGTCATAGTGAGCCTGACGTTAAAGGCCTCAAGCATGAACGAACCGACGGGGCCGAGTGGCCCCAGCATCATCAAAAGAAAAAAGCCGACGACGGTCGGCGGCAGCACCAGAGGCAAAGTGAGAACACAGTCAAGCACGCCCTTCGCAAAGCGAGGCGCGCGAGAGATGTAATAGGCGGCGCAAATGCCCGAAAAAAATGTAATTACCGTGGAGATGCCCGCAATGCGCAGCGAGTTATAAAGTGGAAACCAGTCCATACCGCATAATCAGCTCCTGCAAATTACCACATAACATTTGTCAATCATAAAAGGAGCCGGCTGCGTACCGGCTCCGTCACGAGAAGAGAGGAGAGTTCAAATATATTTATTTCTCGGGGATGGCAAACCCGATTTTCTTGAAAACTTTGGAGCAGGGCGCGCTCTTCAAATATTTCACGAAGGCCTCTGCGGCCGCCTTGTCTTTTGCGTCATTCAATATCGCAGCCGGGTAAACTATCGGCTTATGCGTATCCTTCGGCGCGTCGGCCACCACCTGAACGGCCTTGGATGTAGCCGCGTCCGTGCTGTAGACGACGCCGCAGGAGACGGCGGCCGCCGCAGTCTGCGCGAGGACTTCCTTGACGTTGCTGGCGTAGGTTATTTTATTTTCGGCGGTCAGCTTGTCCCACAGTCCCATGTTCTTAAATATCTCAACGGAATACTGGCCCACGGGAACGTCGGAGTTGCCAAGGGCTATGAGCTTCACCTTATCGGTGACGACGTCCGCGAAGCTGTTTATCTTCGTCGGATTCTTGCCCTTCGGCACTATCAGGACGACTCTGTTCGCTACGATGTTGAAGCGTGAGCCGGGCAGCACGAATTTATCGTTTATCTGGTTCATCTGCTTCTGCCCCGCCGATATGAAGATGTCGCACTCGGCGCCCTGTTCTATCTGCGTCTTCAGCGTTCCGCTTGAATCGAAATTAAAGACGAGCTTTACGTTCGGGTCGACCTTCTTGTACATCTCCGCTATCTGATTCATCGACTCAGTCATAGAGGCCGCGGCAAAGACGGAAAGCTCCGCGGCGTACGCAGCCTGCGCCGCAAATACCGCAACCGCGCAGACGACCGCGCATAATGTTAAAGACAACTTCTTCATAACATCCACTCCTTAAAGATGGTTAAACTGCAACTAAGTATCAATACATCTGGATTATATACCTCCGTCTTTCATAATGCAACCCACATGCATTTTTATTTTTCCATACGACAAAGCTGCCGCGCGACGCGTCAAACGGCGCGCCGCGCGGCAGCTTTGTTATATTTCTAAAGAAGCGCGGTTATTCCTCTTCTGGGTCGTACAGGCAGTAGAGCGCCTGCGTTCCTTTGTTTTCGTAGCCGCCTTCCGCAAGTTCCTCGTAGAGCTCGCGCGTCGTCGAAAGCGCGGGCAGGTCAAGCTCCATCTGGTCGGCCGCCTCTTCTGCGAGCTTCATGTCCTTGATGTAGTGCTTGATGAAGAAACCAGGCTCAAAGTCGCCGCGCAGGATGCGCGGGCCGTAGTTCTGGAGGCTCCACGTGGCGGCGGATCCTCCGGACGCCGCTTCGATGAAGTCTTCGGCGTCAAGGCCGCAGCTCTTGGCAAAGGCGAGCGCCTCGCACATTCCGGTCATGGTGCCGGCTATCACTATCTGGTTTGCAAGCTTCGCGTTCTGTCCGTCGCCCGCGCCGCCCATCAGCTTCACCGTGCGCCCCATCGTCTTGAAGTACGGCAGCGCGCGTTCAAAGTCCGCCTTGTCGCCGCCCGTAAATATCGTAAGCGCCGCATCGCGCGCTCCCTTGTCGCCGCCTGTGACAGGCGCGTCCATTACTGACAGCCCCGCCTTTTTGCCCGCGTCGTGCAACTTGCGCGCAAGCTTCGGGCTTGAGGTGGTCATGTCCACGAGCAGCGCACCAGGCTTCGCGTTGGCTATGAGGCCGCCTTTTCCAAGATATACCTCTTCAACGTCCTTCGGAAAGCCAACGATAGTAAAGATGACGTCGCATTTCGCGGCAAGTTCGGCGGGGCTCGCCTCCCAGACGGCGCCCGCCGAAATCAGCGACGCCGCGCGTTCCTTCGTACGGTTGTAAACGTGCACCTCATTGCCCGCGGCAAGCAGATGCCCCGCCATGCTTGAGCCCATCACGCCGGTGCCGACGAAGCCTACGGCCTTTTTGTCTTTATCATCTCTTGTTTCCATAGTAAAACAGTCCCTTCATGATTTATTTTTAATTTTTTAATTATCGTCGCTCTCGTTTCGCGTAACATGCACGTTCAGGTGCGGGTAGCTCATGCTGACGCCGTGCTTTTTGTACTCCGCCGGCAGCGCCTCCATGATGCCGTGATAAATATCCCAGTAGTCGCCTGTGGCACACCAGAAGCGCGCCGCGTATTCCACCGCCGACTCTCCGTAGGCGCTGACGCGCACAAAGGGCGCGGGTTCCGCCATTATCTGCGGAAAGCGCGCCGCCGCGTCCATTACGGCCGCCTTTACCGCCTCAGCCGGAGAATCGTAGGAGGCTTTAAAGAGGAAATCGACGCGGCGTTTCGTCTCGCTGGTGAAGTTTGTTATCTTCGAGCTGGAGACTTCGCTGTTTGGTATAAAGATAAGTCTGTTGTCCACCGTGGAGACGCGGGTGTAGATAAAGCCTATCTCGTCCACAGTGCCGGAGACTCCGCCCACCTCGACGTAATCCCCGACTTTGAAGGGCTTCACCGAAAGAAGCATGATGCCGCTGGACAGGTTCGCAAGGACGCCCTGCAACGACAGCGACAGCGCCAGTCCGGCCACGCTCAGTATTGCGACGAATGACGTTATCTGTATCCCAAGCGCGCCCGCCACGGTCATGAAGAGCACGAAATATAGCACGAGCCTTACTATCGTAAGCAGGAACTTGTGCAGCGTCTTTTCAACGGAGGAGCGCGCAAGCGCTTTCGACGCGGCGGACATGAGGAGGCGTATTATGACGACTCCCGCAACAAGATAAATGAGCGCGGGAAGCAGGGAGGCAAAGGTCACCTTTTGGAGCATTGCCGGTATTCCTTCAAGGTTTACATTCATCGTATGATCTTCCTTCCATAGCGCATAGCAGATTCGCCTCCGAACAAATATACGAAGGCCAAGTTAATTCTATGCACTGACGCGCCATTTGGCAAATGCGGCAGAAAAACGCGGCGCTGAATGTAGTGCCGGAAGCAATATCAACGCAAAATTAAATTTTTATACATACGAACCACTCTTTTTTACTGTATCTACGGCTCAGATAGTTGTAGAATGGGAGGCACTTTGATCATTGCGGGAGGAAGACCTATGAAGAAATACGGCAGGTTTATCACAGCGGCGCTTGCGGTCATGTTTATTTTCACACTGGCTGGGGGCGCTTTCGCGGAGAAGTCACACGAAAAACGCATTCGCCTTTCGGCCGCGCTGCTTCGGGAGATGGCGGCTCAAGAGGACGCGCTGTCGATGGCCGACCTACTTAGAAGCGCAAAAGGCGTGGCAATATTCCCCAACATACTGCGCACCGGCTTCATCACCGGAAGTCAGAAAGGTGAGGGGATCGTCTTTCTCCACAACGACGACGGCACATGGACGGGGCCTGCCTTCTTCGGCCTCTTTGAAGGCTCCATCGGGCTTCAGATCGGCATCCAGCAGGTAGGACTCGTCATGGTCATCACCAACGAAAACGGCCTTCACGCCTTTACGGGCGGCAACAGCTTCAAGCTGGGCGCCGACGTGGGCATCGCGGCAGGCCCGACGGGACGCAATCTCTCCGCCGCAACGGACGGACGCGCGCAGGCCTCCATCTACACCTATTCGATAGCCAAAGGGCTCTTTGCGGGAGTGGCCGTAGACGGAGCCGTCATCAACCAGAACAGAGACGCGTCGCTTGCCTACTGGGGCAAAAAGACAGAGGCGGCGGACGCTCTGAAGAACCCCGCGACGGACGCGCGCGTAGCCGCCGTCATCAGCGAGCTTAATGCCCTGATAAAAAAAGCCGCGGAAGCGCGGTAAGCTAAAAACAGCAAAAGAGGCGGCGGCGCAAAAAGACGTCCAGTGTCTTATTGACACTGGACGCTATAGTAGTTAATAATTCTCTTGGGACAGAGGACTAACTTAGCCCAGATTATCTTGAATTTTTCGCAGAAGGATATATTTACAGAGTTTAATTCACAGGCTCAACCGCCATTTTTGTGTTTTTGCTGATTTTTATATCAGATGTGTCACATGTGTCTTTCAAACCATGTAATGGTATAATCGTTATACAGAGAGAGGTAAAATCACTTATGTTATACCATTGTATGTTTGTAAGGAGGGGATGGCAATGGTGGATGTAGAAGATGTCGCAAGGTATTTACTGTCCCTTTTCAGGGATGACGCGATCAGCAGAGAGGATGGCATTGACGACGGATCGGATGTTTCTAATCTGAAGCTGCAGAAGTTGCTTTACTATTGTCAAGCATATTCGCTCGCGCTTACAGGTGAACCGATGTTTGCCGAAGAGATAGAGGCATGGCATTACGGGCCAGTCGTTCCAAGTGTTTACAGGAGATATAAGCAGTATGGCAGGTGCGATATTCCGCTGGCCGACATTGTTCCGTTTTCCCTTACGGATGAGAAAGCGGCGGGGATCGCGCGTCTGGTAAAGAGACAAAAGGGCGCCTATTCCGCTATCGCAATCATGGATATGGCTCATGGCGAGTTGCCGTGGAAGGAAGCTCATAGTATCCACCTTAACGCGGCTATCAGCAATGAGACTATGCGGCGTTATTTTGCCGACAGGCTGTGCCATGAGATGTCGGAAGAGGAAGAGGACCGGTTCTGGGATTTCGTGACGGAGCCACTCGATAAGGACGATATTCGCGAGTTGCTGGCCCATGTCGTATGATGAAGGCGATATCCTGATCGTACTGTTCCCCTACGATGAATGCGGTGAAGAGAAATTGCGTCCCGCGCTTTTTTGGCAGTACAAGGGGAGCGATTATTTATTCCTTAGCAGGATAACCTCCGCAAGCCATAACTCGGAGTGGGAGGTTGAGGTTAGGCCTTTAAAGGAAAACGGGCTGACAAAGCGCTCTTATATCCGTGTAGACAGGACAAGAAAGGTTCATTATTCTAAGGTGTACAACGTAATCCCCATTGGGAGACTGGAAGCTGAACTTTTGTCTGTTGTGAAGCAAAGGTTTAGGTTATTTTTATCGGACTAGAATATTCTGTATTTTATTTTAAGGCAGGATTGCAAGTGAGGATATTTGCTGTACAGGTATTGTAATCTATATCGTGAGTTACTAATGTAAATATTGGAGTCAGTGAATAAAACTCTGTAAATATATACTTCTGTGAAAAATCCAAGATAGTCTGGGCTGAAGTTAGTCCTCAGTCCCGAAAGAATTATTAACCACTATAGCGTCCAGTGTCAATAAGACACTGGACGTCTTTTGCGTGTAGGTTTACCATACCTCTGTTACAGACTCAATAAAAAAAGCAGCAGACCGGCCAGCGAACTGTTAAGATTAAAGCGCCAACACTAATCGACAGGGGGCTGCGGGTCTGCATGA
>JAVVPF010000032.1 GCA_036655895.1 Cloacibacillus sp.
CGTATTCAGGCCACGACCGCGCCGAGATGCTCGCCCACGACCCCGTGCGACGGAGAGTGGTCCAAAAGGGCGCCCATTTCAAATAAAAAAGAGAGTTGAGACTTCGGTCTTGGCTCTCTTTTTGTTGGCACAAAATTGTTATCTGCTTTGAATAATTTCCATTATGAAAATAGTTGTTTCAACTCTAACCCCTCTATACTGTGTATAATTACGTAAGCTGGACTTTGTGTTTAGCTGAACGCAGGTATTTTTGTAAACCATAATCAAAGGATGTGTTTTTATGGATCCGCTTGCTCAATCTGCGGGGGGAGCGCGCCGGGAGTTTACGCGCGGTGCGAAATTGGCTCTTCCCATTGTAATTGGAATGATACCGTCGGCCCTTGCCTTCGGGATACTTGCGAAGACGGCGCTGCTTACTCTCTGGGAAAGCCTCTTTATGTCCGCCGTCGTCTTTGCCGGCGCGAGCCAATTTGCGGCGCTCAACCTGCTTGTCATTGGCGCGCCGCTTGTTGATATACTTCTCACTACCGCGCTGCTCAACGCCCGTCACATAATGATGGGCTCGTCGCTCTCACAGCGCATGAAGCCCGGAATGGAGCCGCTGAAGAAAACGCTTCTTTTCTTTATGCTGACGGACGAAAGTTTCAGCATAGCCTCCCTCCAAAAAGAGGAGGTCGTTGAACCAGCCTTCGTTTGGGGGGTCCAGATACCCATATATCTGACATGGACCACCGTAACCATGCTTGGCTATATCGGCACCTCGATACTTCCCCAGTCCGTTCAGCAAAGCATGGGCATAGCCATCTACGCGCTCTTTGCCGCCATCATCATTCCCTCCGCACGCAAAAGCCGCGCCGCGCTCACCGTCACTCTCTGCGCGATGGCGCTCTCCGCCTTTCTTAAATGGACGCCGGCATTTGCCGGCATGAACCGCGGCGTCGTCATAATGCTTTGCGCGGGCTGCGCCGCAGCTGTAGGCGCGTGGCTTTTCCCGAAATCAGAGGAGGCGCGCTGATGTCAAAAATCATTTGGCTTTCCATATTGATGATGCTTGTGACCGCTCCTTCGCGCATCCTGCCGCCGTTTTTCCTCTCCGGCCGCAAACTCCCGCCCTTTATCTCGTCCATGCTGGCCTACATGCCCTTTGCCGTCATAGGCTCGCTCATCTTCCCAGACATACTCGCCTCAGCAGGCTCCTTTGAAGCATCCGCGGCGGGCGCCGCCGCCGCCTTTCTCGCCGCGTGGTACAGCGGAAACATACTTGTCGTAATGACCGCCGCCATAAGCGCCGCCTTTATAATCGGCCAAATCTAAACTATGCGTGCATATGCCCATTGACAATCGTGCATATGCACACTATGATAGTTGCAAGCAGATAAGAAAGGGCGGATGAACATGACCTCAGTCAAATGCCGCGGCGTCTGTCGGCGCGTCTGCGCCCCGCCCGCAGCGCTCAGGTTTCTGCCAGAGACGGGAGCGGAACAGACGCTTGAACTCTCGTTTGAAGAGCTTGAAAGCCTCCGGCTTTGCGATATGGAAGGGCTTGACCAGGGCTGCGCCGCGGAGCGTATGCGCGTTTCGCGCGGCACGCTCCAGCGCATAATCTATTCGGCCCACAGCAAAGTCGCTGAAGCGCTTTGCTCCGGCAAAGGCATTTTTATCAACGGCGGCAATTACGAATTTGCCGAAAACTGGTGCGGGGGGCGCGCGACATGCGGCCGCTGCCCGTTCATGGAGGAAAGGATGCAGTCAATCATGGAAAAAGGTATCATAGCGGTAACAGAGGAAAACGGACTGGTATTTCAGCATTTTGGACACACGCGGTACTTCGCGCTCTATGAAATAGAGCGCGGCAAAGCCGTATCCAAAAAAATAATCGACGCGGAAGGCAGCGGTCACTCCGCGCTTGGCGGCTTCCTGCGTGAAAACGGCGTGAACCTTCTCATCTGCGGAGGCATAGGCGGAGGCGCAAAGAATGTCCTGGCCGCCGCCGGTATAGAGCTTATAAGCGGCGCGGACGGCGCCACAGACGCCGCCGTTGAGGCCTTTTTAACGGGCGCTCTGACGGACGACCCCGCCGCGGAATGCACGCACCACCACGGCGAAGCCCATGAAGGCTGCGCGCACCATCACGAAGAACCGGCGGGAACCTGCCGCGGCTGCGGAAACGGCGGCGCCCACGGCTGTCACTAGAGGCAAAATACAACCCGTCACCCCGCAGCGCTTTAATGCGAGGGAACAGATTATTCTATTTGGTTTCTTGCTTAAGCGGAATGATGAGTGTGTCATTCCGCTTATTGCTTGCAAGGGCCGTCTTGCCGCCACGCAGCGCTTCCATGCGTAGTCCGCTGCTTTGGTTTGCAGCCGTTATTTTGCGCAGGTGCATTTGATGTTGCCTGCAATGATTTCCTTCCAGTCGCCGATCACGTCGTGCGTCCAGCAGTCGTCGGCTCCCGCCGCCTCCCGCATTGTAAGCGCGAAAATGTAGCTCAGTTCTTCTACAGTCGCTCCGGCCTCAAGCGCGCCCTTGAAATGTTTCAGCACGCACGGTTTGCTGCGTCCCTTTATAGAGAGGGCAAAGCAGATAAACTGATAAGTTTTTTCATTGATCGGCATTTTAGCTTTATAAACGGCGTCTATCTCATCCAGCTTTTGTGTGAACTCAGGAAAAAATTCCTCCAGCATTCTCATTTGCAGCGCCTCTTTCCAGATATAGGTTTAGATAATGTAAAACGGCTTATGTTATAATAAATAGATACATAGATAAACTTTTAGGTGAACGGGTGGTCGATGATGGCGGATTACATGAAATTATCCGAAAGGCTCAAAGCGCTTTCGGACCCTAACAGGCTGATGATCGTGGAGATGCTCTCCGGCGGGGAGCTTTGCGCCTGCAAATTGCTTGAACGCTTCAAAATAACGCAGCCGACGCTTTCGCATCACATGAAAACCCTATGCCACGCGGGGCTCGTTACGCCGCACAAAGAAGGCAAATGGATGCACTACGAATTGAACATCGAGGCGTTTCGCGGACTGGAGCTTGAACTGCGCGGGCTTACTTGCGCTCAGGCGCAGCAGCAAGCCTCCGGACGCGTAAGCGCGTGACAAATGTCGCGTAGACGCGTCAAAACGCCGCTCCACAGCGCGCAGCGTTCTTAAAGCGCGGGACTTCAGCTTGCCTCGGACGCGCTGACGCGCCCACCTGCCGCCATCGCCAAGCATCCCGCGCCGCCAGTTCCTTACAGCCCCTCTTTTTTCAGCAGCTCTGTTATCTGCTCCACAGAAAGCACGCGCCCGGCAGAAAGCACCTTCTTGCCAAGCACTAGGGCAGGCGTCGACATAACGCCGTAGGAGGCGATATCGGCCATATCCGTCACCTTCTCCACATCGGGCGCAAAGCCCATAGCCTCAAGCGCCTTCGCCGCGTTGTCCGCAAGCGTCTTGCAGTTCGAGCAGCCCATCCCCAGGATCTTTACCGCGGGCGAGTGATCGTCCATCGCGGGGCAGCTATTTTTTCCAGTCATTTAAAAGACCTCCTTATATAATATGTTTGTGTTCCAATAAACCTTTATCCTACCAGCATCGGGCCGATTGCGTTGAACAGATACCCCATCACGATGATGCCGGCGGAGACAATACCTACGAACACCGCAAGCAGCGGAGGCTTGACAGCCTTTCTCAGCATGATGATGGAGGGCAGAGAAAGCGCCGTCACCGACATCATCAGCGTCATTACAGTGCCCAGTCCAACGCCCTTGGCGTAAAGCGCCTCCGCTATTGGTATAGTGCCGAAAATATCCGCGTACATCGGGATGCCCACCGCCGCCGCGATAAGCACAGAAAAGGGGTTGCCGTCGCCAAGCGCGCGCTCAATTACCTCGCGCGGTATCCAGTTATGGATGACGGCTCCCACGCCCACTCCGATAAAAATATAAGGCGCCACCTTGCGCACCGTAAACAGCATCTGCTCCTTCGCGTAAGCCAGCCTCTCTGCTCGCGTCAGCTCTGGCGACGCCAAATCTGCGCAGCGCGCCTCCATGATGTATCCCTCGACATAACGCTCCATGTGCAGCGCCTGTATAGCAGAGCCGCCCGCTACCGCCAGCACCAGCCCTACCACCACATATATCGCGGCGATCTTCGCGCCGAAAATGCTCGTCAATAGCAGCAGCGAGCCTAGGTCAACCAGCGGGGAAGAGATGAGGAACGAAAAGGTGACGCCCACCGGCAGCCCCGCGCTCGTAAAGCCGATAAAAAGCGGAATAGACGAACAGGAACAAAAGGGCGTCACAGTGCCTAAGAGCGCCGACAGCGTATTTGCCGTAAGCCCCGAAAAGCGCCCAAGAATGCGCTTCGTGCGTTCCGGCGGAAAATAACTCTGCACATAAGAAATGGCGAAAATCAGCGTAGAAAGCAGAATAAAAATCTTCACCACGTCAAAAATGAAAAACTGCAAAGAGCCGCCCAGCCGCGAACCGACGTCCAGCCCAGCCGCCGAAAGCAGCGCTCCCGCCGCGTTATTCAGCCACTTCATAGCAAGCAGCTCATTTTGTATAAAAAGCAGAACGCTCCATATCATCTCAAAAATCGTCTCCAAAAAAATCCCTCCAAAGGCCTCTCATGCGTCATTAGCATAAAATATAAATAGACGTATGTCAATATATAAATCACAGGCGCCGAGTGCGCCTTTTCCGCAGCCGCAAAGCCTTAAATTCGCGTATAATTTGAACAAGAACGCAGCCGCGTCACGTAAAACATCACCAAACCAAGCTGTTAGATGCTATAATCTGTGACTAATCATCAGATACACTGTACGGACTACAAAGCCTCATAAGTCAGGCTTATTTGGCTATCGCATAAATATATTTATTATTCCTCTTATGGAAGGGAGCGTTTTTTATGTCAGAGTCAAACACCTTTTGGAAAGCCTACCGGTTCCCCATAATACTTCTGGGAGCCATCGCCTTGGGCTGCGTCATCGGAGCCGTCATGGGCAAAGACGCCCTTGTGCTCAAACCGCTCGGAGACGTATTCATCAACGCCATGTTCATGGTCGTCGTTCCCCTGGTATTCACAACAATATGCAGCGCGGTCGCCAGTATGTCGTCAATGGAAAGGCTGGGCCGCGTAATGAGGTCCCTCGTCTGGATATTCCTGCTCACGGGAGCCGTAGCCGCCATACTGATGCTCGTCACTGTCAGCTTCTTCCCGCCCGCCGCCGGTACAAACATTCAGATGCAGGCAGCAGGCGAGATACAGGCCTTCAGCACCCCGGACCAGATAGTCAAAGCCTTCACCACGGACGACTTCGTCTCGCTGCTCTCACGCCGCGCGATGCTGCCGCTCATCATCTTCACCATCTTCTTCGGCTTCTCGCTGCAATCGCTCGGTGAACGCGGACGCGCCGTTGGACGCGGAATCGCCGTAGTAGCGGACGCCATGCTTCAGATGGTCAAATACCTGATGTACTACGCCCCCATCGGCCTCGGCGCCTACTTCGCCACCCTCGTCGGCGACTACGGCCCGCAGCTTTTGGGCGCATACTTCCGCTCAATGGTCATATACCACATCGCCACCTTCGCCTACTTCTTCATCGCCTTCACCATCTACGCGTGGTGGGCTACGCAGGGCAAAGGTGTAAAAGTCTTCTGGGCAAAAATAATCACCCCCGCGCTCATGGCGCTCGGCTCCGGAAGCAGCACCGCGACGCTCCCGCTCAACCTTGAAGCCGCCACAAACATGGGCATTCCGCGCGACATCAGCGAAATAGTGCTGCCCATCGGCGCCACCGCGCACATGGAAGGCTCCTGCCTCTCAGGGATACTTAAAATAGCCTTCCTCTTCGGCATCTTCCAGATACCGTTCACCGGCCTTGGCACAATGGCGACAGCCGTAGCTGTAGCCGTCCTCTCCGGCGTCGTGCTCTCCGGCATCCCCGGAGGCGGCCTCGTCGGCGAAATGCTCATCGTCAGCCTCTACGGATTCCCGCCCGAAGCCTTCCCCATAATAGCGACCATCGGCTTTCTGGTAGACCCCGCGGCCACAATGGTCAACGCCACAGGCGACACCTGCTCCGCGCTCATGATAACGCGCCTAGTAGACGGCAAAAACTGGTTTTCGAAAGCAAAAATAGTCAACCTGTAACAAACTTTCAACTCACAGCCATACAAAACGCAGAGCCTTCCGTCACGGAGGCTCTGCGTTTGAATTTGTATTATCTTTCGTAATGCGTTCTGCACACTGCGATTTGAATAACCTCGTCCACAATACGATAGACAAGTCTGTTTTTTTCGTCGATTTTACGGCTGAACCAGCCAGACCATTCATATTTCAGCGCCTCCGGCTTTCCGATGCCAGACTCTTCGCCGTTTCTTTCAATGTCGGCTAGCAGGCTGTTGATTTTTTTTAATGTTTTTCTGTCTTGCGTCTGCCAATATACATAATCTTCCCAAGCCTCGTCCGACCATGTTTTATGCAATTTACAGTGCCTCGATCAATTCGTGCCCGGTGCCGCCGCCCTCGTTTAGCTGTTTTATGGCGCGGTTCACACGGGCGCGGTTCTGCTCGCTGTAAAACGGGTCGGCTGGCTCCGATATGGCTTTAAACGGTAATCCGTTGTGCAAGACAGCCTGCTTTAAAAAGAATCTCACCGCCGTCTGCGTATCCAGCCCCATATTTTTAAACAACCTGTCAGATTGTTCACGCAGCTCCCTGTCAACGCGCACCTGTAAAACAATTGTCTTATCCGCCGCTGCTACAGCCATAGAGATACCCCCTCATTTTTGTTGAATTATAATATTTTACAATGTTGGTGTATAGGATAACATACATATTCATACATTTCAATTACCACTTGTCTCGTATTCCACCGAAATATACCCAGGCGACATAACCAATTTGCCGCGCGCTTCAAGCCGACACCCCTCGTTCTCATTTAAAAAGCGCCGCCGATCTTGAGGACCGGCGGCGCTTGCATCGTGAGGCTATCTTAAGTAATCGCCTCTTTGCACAAGTCAGGCAGAAAATCTTTCGATTTTCGTGATCGAACTTATTTTTTCCGATGCGCAAGATGCGCTGCGCGTGCGGTTTTGCCGGCGGCGCAGCCTGAACATCCGGTGCAGCAGCCGCAGCAGCTGGTTTTGCCGGATTTTTTGTCGCGGCGCAGTTTTATTATTATTGCGGCGACCGCCGCGGCCAGCAGCGCGCTTATTATTATTGTGGCTGTCATTTGTGTTTCCTCCTATCCAATCTGCGGCGCCGAAGCGGCGGCCGATTTTTTTATTTCTTTTGTCTTTGTTTTGGGCGCGGGGCGCAGCAGCAGGAAGATAGTGAACAAAAGAAGCGCGGCTGCTCCCGCCGTCCATCCCGTGAAGCTTTTGTCAACGGCGGCCGTTCCAAGCTGGTAGATGATGAAGGCCGCGCCGTACGCGTAGGCGGTCTGGTAGGCTATTGCGAACCACGTCCATTTCGCGCTGTTCATTTCACGTTTGATTGCGCCAATGGCTGCGAAGCATGGAGCGCAAAGGAGGTTGAATATGAGGAAAGAATAGGCGGCAAGCGGCGTGTAGTGCGCGGCGAGCGCCGTCCATATCTCGTTTCCGTCTTCTGATGTCTCTGCTATGCCAAAGAGTACGCCAAAGGTCCCTACGACATTTTCTTTGGCGATGAGGCCGGTCATTGCGGCCACGGAGGATTGCCATGTGCCCCAGCCAAGCGGCGCGAATATCCACGCCACGGAGCGGCCGATGGCTGCGAGAAAACCGTGCGACAGCTCTTCTGTCATCACAATTCGGCCGTCGGCGTATCCGAAGTTTGAGGCGAACCAAACGAATATGGTCGAAAGCAGAATAACGGTGCCCGCTTTTTTAATAAAGCTCCATCCGCGTTCCCATGTGCTGCACAGGATGTTGGCGAGGGAGGGCATGTGATAATCGGGCAGTTCCATGACGAACGGCGCGCTTTCTCCGGCAAAAAGCATTGTTTTTTTGAGGATGAGGCCGGAGATCACAATAGACGCGATGCCGATGAAGTAGGCGCTGGGGGCGACCCACCAGACGCCGCCGAAGAGGGAGCCTGCTATGAGGGCGATTATCGGCAGTTTTGCACCGCAGGGCATGAAGGTGGCTGTGATGATGGTCATTCTGCGGTCATGTTCGTTTTCTATGGTCCGTGAAGCCATTATCCCGGGTACGCCGCAGCCTGTCGCGACTATCATCGGGATGAAGGATTTTCCTGAGAGGCCGAAACGGCGGAATATCCTGTCCATAATGAAGGCGACGCGCGCCATGTAGCCTGAATATTCAAGTACGGCAAGCAGTGCGAAGAGGACAAACATCTGCGGCACAAAACCCAGTACGGCGCCCACGCCGCCGATGATGCCGTTTAAGATAAGGCTCTTGAGCCACGCGGCTACGCCGAGTGATTGCAGGAATCCCTCGACTGCGGGCGGAATGACCTCTCCAAAGAGTACGTCGTTCGTCCAATCTGTGACGAAGGCTCCGACAGTGGTTACAGCTATGCCGTAGACGCAGAATATTACTGCGGCGAAGATAGGCAGCGCGAGCCACCGATTTGTTACCACGGCATCAATGCGGTCTGTAGCGCTAGGTGCGCCGTTTGCGCCTTTTGTGTGGCATTTGTCGATGAGGCCTGTGATATAGGCATACCTTTGCCCCGTTATTATGCTTTCCATGTCGTCGTCGAATTTTTCTTCACAGGCCTGGCGCACGGAGGCAAGCCGGGCGAGCGCCGCCTCTTTGTCCACGTCCGCGACAGCCGGGATGAATTTTTCGTCGCCTTCAAGCAATTTTACTGCGTACCAACGGGCAGTCGCTTCGGGAAAGGCGCCTGCGAAAGCGGCCTCTGCTGCGCCTATCGCCTCTTCTAGCGGCGTTGAAAAAATTTTTTGCACGGCGGGGATTGTTCCCCCGTCTGCTGCGGCGCGTGCCTCTTTTATGAGTTTTTCTAGCCCTGTTCCCTTGAGTGCGGATATTTCGACCACGGCTATACCCAGCTCCTGCGAGAGCCTACGTGTGTCGATTTTTTCTCCGCGCTTCTGGACGACATCCATCATGTTGATGGCGGCTACCATCGGTATGGCAAGTTCGGCCAGCTGCGTTGTGAGATAGAGGTTGCGCTCAAGATTTGCGCCGTCTATGATGTTTATAACGGCGTCGGGCATCCCTGAGCTAAGATAGCTCCGCGCGACGCGCTCCTCGGGGCTGTACGGTGATAGTGAGTATATGCCGGGCAGATCAACTATCGTTATATCTTTGCAGCCGCGAAGCGTTCCCTCTTTTTTCTCAACGGTGACGCCGGGCCAGTTGCCTACGGTCTGATTTGCCCCTGTGAGGGCGTTGAACAAGGTCGTTTTACCGCTGTTCGGGTTTCCAGCAATGGCGATTTTTTGAGTCATTTGGCTCCTCCTTTTATGCCTTTGTGTTAGCTGAGGCTAACACGCGCGAGCAATTTTTTGCAGGGTCGCCCCTGCTGAGTTTTTTGCTGATAGTTATGCTGTAGCGGTCACTTCGACTATTTCGCCCTCCGATTTTCGCAGGGAAAGCTCATATCCGCGCACAGTCACTTCGATGGGGTCGCCCAGCGGCGCCATTTTCATCACCTCTATGCGGCTTCCCTTTGTTATTCCCATGTCAAGCAGCCTGCGGCGCAGCGCGCCTTCGCCGTGTACGCGCACGACGGTAAGGCGGTCGCCCGCGGCGGCCTCTTTTAACGTCCTCATTTTTGACACACTCCTATCAGATATAAATTTTTAATGCGACGTCGTTGTTTATGGCGATTCTGGCGCCCTTTATGCTGACTATCATGCCGTCGCTGTTTTTGGAAACTATTGTCACTTCGGCGCCGGGAACAAAGCCCATGTTCTCAATGAACTGCCTATGCGCGCCATTTCCACTGATTTTTTTTATCATGCCGACGGCTTCGCCGGCCATTGCTAAAGGCATCATCTTTTATTCCTCCTAAGACCGCATTAGCATGCGCTAACTTCTATGTGTCATGTAGGTTAGCATAGGCTAATTAATTTGTCAAACAGGCAAAACGAAAACGGCTCGGGGTACAGGCCGAGCCGCGGGTGTTGGCATCTATTGAGGGAAAATCCCGATTATGCTTCCGCGTGAGGCGGGAGGCTTGTTTTTCCTCTTGCTTTTGATGTTATTAAAATACTATAAAAATATGAGGATTTTATGTTGATGATGTGTGGTTTTGGTGTGGAAGCGGCGAAATAGTTCCGCTTGACTAACGCAGCGGGCTTTTCACGCGTGCGGCATGCGGCGGACGTAACAACGGACGAGGCTTGCGCCCCGTCCGTTGTCTTTTGATGTTGTCTGTTTGTTAAGGCCTTCTATTAAAGGAAGAAGCCTTTGATTTTGAGAGCGTCGGCAACGCGTTTGATGGCTACGAGGAATGCCGCGCGGCGCATCTTTACGTTGTGCTCCTGTGAATAATCCCAAACTCTCTTGAAGTTGTCCTTCATGATGGGGACGAGACGGTTGTTGTATTCTTCTTCTGTCCAGAAGAAGCCCGCGAGGTCCTGCACCCACTCAAAGTATGAGCCGATGACGCCGCCGCTGTTGGCGAGGAAGTCGGGAACTACGAGGATGCCGCGCTGGTCAAGGATGGCGTCTCCGCTGGGGCGGGTGGGGCCGTTTGCGCCTTCAATGATGTATTTGCACTTGAGTTTGTCGGCGTTTTTGTCGCTGATGACGCCTTCGAGCGCGCAGGGGCAAAGGACGAGGCAGTCCTGCTCAAGGATCTCTTCGCCGTTCATTCTGACGAGGCCGGCCTCTTCGTAGCCTTCGAGGATACGTTTCGGGTGCTTCTCAACGTATGCCTTGGCTGCTTTGATGTCGATGCCGTTAGGATTGTAGTAGCCGCCGGTGATGTCGCTGATGCCGACGATTTTGCATCCCGCGTCCTGAAGTACGAGCGCGTTGTAGGTTCCGACGTTGCCGAAGCCCTGTACGATGACTGAAGCGTCTTTAGGATCGACATGCTGCGTCTTGAGGAGTTCGAGTACGCATGTGGCTACGCCGAGTCCTGTGGCTGCTGTGCGGCCCTTTGAGCCCCAGTAGGAGACAGGTTTGCCGGTGACTACGCCCGGTTCGAGGTGGCCGCGAAGCTTTGAAATGGTGTCCATGATCCAGACCATTTCCTGTCCGCCTGTGTTTACGTCGGGCGCGGGAACATCTTTCCAGTCGCCGATGACGGGCGCGATGCGCGCGGCGAATGTGCGTGTCATCATTTCGCGTTCGCGCGGTGAAAGTTCAAAAGGATCTACTGAGATTCCGCCTTTGCCTCCGCCGTAAGGAATACCGGCGAGTGAGCATTTCCATGTCATAAGGCTTGCGAGAGCTTCGCACTCTTCCATGTTTACATCAGGATGGAAACGAAGTCCGCCCTTCGCGGGGCCGCATACTGTGGAATGCTGCACGCGGTAACCGCTGAAGACTCTTACTGAACCGTCGTCCATCTGGACAGGGACGGCGACGTAGGTCGCGCGTTCCGGGTGGCTCAATACTTCGGTAAGCCCCTCATCAAGTCCCATCTCTTCCGCTGCTGCGTAAAAGTTTTTCAACGCTGTGTCAAGAAGTACGTTACTGGAAGTACGTTTCTGTACGGCCATACAAAAAACCCCCTTAGATTATCCGCCCTCTCGGGCAGTGACTTTAAAACTGCACCCTTACGGGACATTTTAAATGTACGTTAATATTGTATTCCTGAATACTTTTTCCGTAAAGGGGGGGCGGGGAAGGTTATATTTGTGAAATCCAGAAAATAATATCAAATTTGAAAAATTAACGGCGTAAGGCTTAGAGAAAAAAGATACAAAGCACCAAATCGCCGGCAAAAGCCTTTGTTATTAAAGAATAATTAATAAAACGGGTTTTTAATCTTTATTTTTGCGGTTCAGAGCGGCGGTCTTCCCTTAAAAAGATGCAGTGAAGAGTTTTGCTCTCCACTGCATCTCGTACATCGCGGCGCGACACGCGCCTTTTGCTCTTTGCCGTTATTTTGGGATAGAGGATTGTATGACGGTGATGACCTGCTTGTCTGTTGTGCCGGTGCGAGTGACTGTTATCTTTGTGGTACGCGGCGCGCCGGTTTTGTTTTCCGTGGTCTCAATGAGTATACGGTCTGAGGAGGGGGCAAGCACTTTGCACCACTCTCCCCCGGAGGCTACGGCTGCCTCCCACGTGCCTTTTGCGGCTACTGTGATGTACGTTGCCTTTGCTGCGCTGCTTCCAAGGTCTACGTTATGCTTGTCAAGCGCAAGCAGCGGCGCAGCTTTGGAAGAGAATGGGATCAGTATCGTCGATCCCGTCGCAGCAGTCTCTTTTCTGCCGCAGGGGAGGGTGCCGTTTCCGCGCGTCCATGTCCTTCCGGTGACCAGTGACGGAGTCACCTTCAATGTGGGATTGCCGGCCCGCTTATCAGAATCTATTCCCCATACCCAAAAATTGTAGAAGATGAAGGTCGATCTTGAGAGGTCCGTAACGGGGGCCTCGTCCATCCGAGTCCAATTTCCGGCTTTTTTACTGTCACGCGGAGTGTTGTTATATGTGTAGATCCATGTAGGTTTATTGTTCCCGGCATCATAGCGCAACTCGACATCGGAGACCTTCCATGATTTTGAATTGCTGGCTCCGATGCCGAATGACAGTTCGCCTGCCGCCTCCGGCCCGGACCCTTTTGCCGTTACTCCGACTTTTCCGCCAAAATTCCATGAGAATGTTTCCGTATGTGATACCTCTTTGTTGGTTGACCGAGGCTGCGCGCTGATAGGCACGATCTCGCCGCCCACAGCGGCGCCGTTAATGAGCAGTTCATTGGCTGCTGTAACGGATTTCATGTAGTTTTCGACGCGTTCTCCGCCTTTTTTCCAAAACTTCGTATAGCCGTCGCTGCCGTTGATGGAACATTCCTGTTCAATGTAGTACCAGTCTCTATCGTTTTCGAAGTCATGGGCGCCTACGATAAAAACGCTTATCGAGTAAGTTTTGCCCTTAATTGTCTGTGTCGCAGTCTTTACGAAACTCTGGCCTATTTTCAACAGGTTCTTGTTGTCCGGGATCGTGTCCGCGGCGTAGGCTGGCGAAGCGAAGATGCGCGCTTTTACAGCCTCAAGCGCTCTTGCCTGAAGCTGCGCCTGCGCTTGGGGATCTGGTTCTTCCAACAGCCACTCGCGCAGACAGTTCCACTCTTCGTCCGTAAGGTCGTCGCTCGCCGGCTCTGTGTCTGCTTCAATTACGAGGTCTGATGACTGAACGATCCCGTCTATTATACTGTATACGACGTCTCCGCTGACAGCTCCATCACAGCTTAGGGCTTTGCTGTCGCCAGAGGCAACGAGAGCGTCGGGCTTGATGACGAGCTTAAAATTATCGTCTATTGTCTCCTGATTGCCCAGCTCTTCGTCTCCACTTATCACGACGAATTTATCTCCGCTTTCTATGGCAAGGAGGCCGTGAACTTCGGTTAAAACATCTTCGGAGGCGATGGAGCTGTCGCCCAATGAAGCGAAGGTCCTGATATCGCCGCTTGTCTCCTGAGAGACCGCGAATATGGGAAGCGTGCCCTCGTCGGAGTCATCGTGGCTGTATCCTGTGAGGATATTTTTATAGAGGTAGTCTCTTTCCGATTTGTCGGAAGAGACGAGGACGATTTCGCCTCCCGAGAGCGCGCATTCTTTCATTTTTTTAGCTGTCGCGGATCCCGGTTCGACAACTTCAATGGAGTTGTGTTCAAGTACAAAAGAAGAGCCCATAGGCACCTTCTCCGCCATGAAGGGGTCATATTGGATAACATCAATGCTCGCGCCGCGCAGTTTTGCGATGGTGGCGTCGCTAACCTCTCCTATGGTGTATAGCTTTGCCTGTTTTGCCGCAGGTGGCGTGCCGTCACTGCTTCCTCCGCAGCCTCCCGCTGTTACTAGGGCGGTGATGGTTAATACTGTCATGAGCAGCGCCGCAAGTAGTCCCGTGTTTCGCTGTTGCATTTCGCAACCTCCTTTAAGGTATATTTGAAAATTTTGTTATTTTGTCCGGCGCGCTCTTTTGCGTTTTGCCGCAAAAAGAGGAGCCGCCGCAAGCAGGGCAAGCGTCCCAACGCCAGCGGAACATCCGCCGCCGCTGTTGCCGCCGCCGCCTTGATTTTGTTCTTCGAGCGCGTAGGTGCATGTCATTTCATCGGCCGGCGCGGAGAAGTCAAAGAGTTTTATGCCCGTGCGGAGCTCGGCGGTCTTTGAACTTGCTGCGGCGAAGAAGTTGCTTTTCAGAAATTCCACGGCGGAGTCAGGAAATAATCCATTCGCTTTCGCAAGGTCGTTGCCAGCATACCACAGGGACTGCGTAGTTCCGGAGCCTGCGCCCTTGACTCTTGGGTCGGCGTAGGGCCATATTGCCATTATTCCCTGATGCGGGTTGTAGACGGTATCTTTGTCGTCTTCAGATTTGCTGTGCTGGTTGATGTCGTTTCCCAGATCAAGGCTTCCTTTGCCGATAGTTTCATCGGCATGGATGAGCAGCACTCCCTTTTTTCCGCAATCCCATGCCTGTAGGCCCGCGTCCCAGTTGGTTTCGTCCGCTGAGGTTGGGTCACGCACCTCCATAAGGTAATACTGATAGGGAGTGGAGGCGGGGCCGTCCACCATGACGGGGGAGCTTGCTTTGGTGTAGCTCTGGCGTCCGATGCTGAGAGTTTTTGCGACAGTGCTTTTTTGCGCAGCGGAGGGCGTCTCCCAGCCGAGGTAGTATCTGCTCCACGCGTCGAGGTTCACAGGCCTCGTTCCGCTGTATTCTCCGGCACGCGCGCCGTCGCAGCCGATCGCCATAAGTGAGAAGATGCCAAGTCCGCTGTTGTAGTATGAGGTGTCGTAAAGGTCGGGCAGCGCGCAGAGCTGATGCCCAAGCTCGTGGCACATGGTGCCGGTAAGCGGCATTCTGTAAGGCGTGGTTACTCCTTCGACGGTTTGCGTCACAATTTCTCCGTTCATCGCCCAGAGCGAAAGCGTGACGTCTCCGCTTAGCTGGACGGCGTCCGCTGAGGTTGCTTCATTGCCATATTCGGAAGATGCCTGATGAGCCCACACGGAGGGGGTTCTGTCGGCCGGTACGCCAGATTTTTCGTATCCTGCAAGTATCAGGTAGACGACAAGTTCGTCGGCGGTCAGTTTTTTATCATGGTTTGCATCAAATGAGGCAAAATTTAGTTCAGGATTATTTTTTTGCACTTTTTCCAGGACGTTTTGGACAAACTTGACCTCGTTTCTCTGTGCCGCTATGTTTTCCTCATTGTTGTTGGTGGATGCGATCTTGTAATCAGGATGGCGGCCTTCGTTATAATCCGCGGAGGTCATCTCTATCTTTATGATCTCCGATATCCCCGATATCGGAGTGAGCTTCAAACGCCCCTTGGATTGGTCTTTGTAATAGCGCGTGACGGAGAGCGTGTCGCCCCATACGTCACGAGAGTGATCTTTAATGTCAACAGACGGTATTGTTGTGTTGCCCCTTGTGTCTTCAAATGTGACACGGACTACAAGCGCCCTTCTGTCGCCGGCAAGCGGCGTCGCGCGCGGAGTCCATCTGGCGGGCGCCGCCTCCGTTGCGCTCTTGCCCGCGGGCTTTTTTACAGAGGTGCGCAAAGACGAGCCCGCAAGCGGCGTGTATTCCTTTACCGCGCCCGCGGGCGCGGCTGTGTTGATGTGGTAGTGGACCTCGGACGAAACGAGCGCACCGTTTTTTACCACGGCGAAGTCCCACCATTTGGAGGCGGCGTCGTAGACTACGATGTAGCCGTCCGCCACGGAGCGGCTCCAGTGGGAGCGCTCGTCGCCGCGAGTGGTTATCTGGAAGCTGCTGCCGTCAGGCTGCTGCACGGTAAACACTTTATTCGGATTTGCGGGGACGGCAAAGGCCGCTTGTGAGAACATAAGGACAAACAACAGCGCAAGTGCGGCGCAGAGTTCCTTAAGCAACGGCGCGCGGCCGATGGGGAAAAAGGGCATTTTGGCACTGATCATAGGGTGGATCCCTCTTTTCTTATCGGTACATTGAGAATACCTTACATGGATAAAGTAACACACTATTGGACTGTTTTCAATGCCCTCGTGCATCAAAAAACCACGGATTGCGCTACAAGGCTAAAGAAAAAGTTTTGCCAGAATGACCGCGGCTACAAGCCCCGGCAGCATGTTCATCGCGCGTATCTTCATGACGCCGAGCAGGTTGATGCCTATCGCCATCAGCATGAGGCCGCCAGTGGCGCTCATTTCGGTTATCGCGGCGTCGGTCATGAAAGGCTGTATCCACTGCGCGGCAAGCGTAAGCGCGCCCTGATATAAAAATACCGGAACTGCGGAAAATATGACGCCGAAGCCAAGCGACGCCGCCATCGCGACGGAGGTCAGCCCGTCTATCAGCCCCTTTGCAAGAAGCAGCGACGGATAGCCGCCCAGCCCCTCCTCAAAGGAGCCAAGCACCGCCATAGAACCGGTGCAGTAGATGAGGCTCGTCGTGATAAAGCCGGTGGTGAAGCCAGCAGCGCCCGCGCCGATGCGTTTTTCAAGCCCCATGCTGGCGCGTTCAAAAGCGCCTTCGATGTCAAGCAGCTCGCCTGTGAGCGATCCCAGCGCGATGCTGCCTATGACGACGAGCGGCTGTTCCGTTTTTATAGCCATGCCGATGCCGAGCGTCATCACGAAGAGCGCCATTCCCTGAACTGGCAGCTCCATTATTTTTGCCGGGATTTTTTTGCGAAGAAGCAGACCGACAGCGGCGCCCGCAATGATCATCGCGGCGTTGGCAAGGCTGCCGAAGAGTGGTATAGAACTTAATGCATCCAATAATAAGACCCCGCTTTCATCGGTTTATTATATCGCATCACGTAAAATGGCGGGGAATTTTATTGCCGTCAAAGGCGTTTGGCACGGTCATATAAAAAGAAATTTTAGAGAAAAGAGGGGCTACGGTATATTTAATGATGGTTCACCATTAGAATTTACGGGGGGCTTTGAAGAAATCGCTTTTGCGCGGGCCTTGTTTGGGATACTCCAAAAAGATACGGACGCTGAACCCTTAAGGATGGAGAGTTTTGAGTAGTCCGGATAGGTGTCGACTTTATCTTTCCGTCGGCGAGATAAACAGGCGCCCCCGCGCTTTGGGAGGCGCGGGGCCGTCTGTTGTTTTATGGGCTATTTTGTGAGCAGGCCTTTTTTCTTTAGGACGCCAAGTATGTAGTCGCGGATGAGTCGGTTTGACTCTTCGACTAGCTCCGCTTTATGGTCGATGATGTACTGGCCGGCGGCCTTTGTGTCGGCGCGCAGTGAATCAAAGCCTAGGTCGTCGTAAAGCGCGTCTACGCGCTGCTCTGAGAATTTCTTAGTGTCTATGCCCGGGTTTGCGACGGGGTGTTTGCAGTGCAGATAGCTGTCGAGCACCTGAAAGCGTCCCGTGAGATTGTCCGTGTCGACGGACATTTCACCCGCAAAGTTCTGCGCGTCCATGTTGTCGTCGAATACATCGGCCTGAGTGACGCTTCCGTCGTCGACCCTTGTAACCACCCATACGCGCGTGCGCGGTCTTTCGTTCATATAAAACAGCCTCCTCTCTTTACTTTACCTACTATAAAAAATAACGGGCCGAAACGGAGCGTAAAATTGACGAAAGAGCGCTGCGCCTTTGACCTGTTTATTGTTCGTGCCCATAATATTGAGAAAACAGCCGTTACATTCGTTCGTTCCTTCGATATAATGCTTGTAAGAATGAAAATAAGTGATATTTGGAGGAATAGATGATGAAAGAATATGCGAAGCTGGGCTTTATGACGAAGGCGCTGCATTCCGGGCACGGCTGCGGAATGAAACGGGCGGAAAAGATGCAGTCCGCGCTTAAGGACGTCTCGCCGTGGCTCTCGGAGGCTTCGTTTGAGTCGCTTGCCTTTGAGGCCTCTTTTGCGGCGCTTGACGGCGGCAACAGCGCCGTGGCCTTCGCCTCGTCCTACGCGGCGTGGAGCTGCCTTTTGCGGACGCTTTGCGCGGAGGGGACGAACGTCATTCTCTCAAGCCGCGTCTGCTGCGGGACGAGGCGTCTAATTTGCAGGATACTTGAAGAGATGGGGGCCGCCGCCAAGTTTGTGGACAGCGACCACCCCTGCCAGACGGAACAGAACATAGACGACGATACGCGCGCTGTCATCACGGAAAGCCTGGCCGCGCCGATGATGAGCGTGGCTCCGCTTGAGGCGCTTTCGCGCGTCGCGCGCCGTCAGGGCGTTCCGCTTGTCATCATAAACACGCTGGCTACTTCGGCGCTCTGCCGCCCGATAGAGTTTGGCGCGCACGTCACTGTGACGGAGGCGGCTCCGTTTGCGGCCTCCGGCGGCGCCTCAGCCTGCGTCGTGACTGACGGCGCGAATTTCGACTGGCACGAGTGGAGCGAAAAATTCCCGCAGCTTACGCGCGCGGACGCGGAGTTTGGCGGCGCGTCGTTTTCATCTCTCTTTGGCGAGGCCGCCTTTGGCGCGAAGATGCGTTTTCTCGCCATGCGCGGCGCGAACTATATGACGTCGGAAGGCGAAGCGGAGCGGCTGCGCTCCTTTCTGCGCACGCTCGGGCTGCGCATGGGCCGTCAGAGCGAAAACGCGCTTGCCGCGGCTAAGTTTCTAGCCGCGCATGAGTTGGTCTGTAACGTGAGGTATCCGGGGCTTGCGGGCCATCCGCAGAACGATATGGCGCAGGTCTACCTGAAAAACGGCTGCGGCGCAGTGCTCTCCTTTGAGCTGAAACGCCGTGAGGCGCAAAAGGAGTTCATGGAGGCGCTGCGGCTCATAAGCGCCGCGGCGTCGCCTGAGGGAATGACCTCCACGCTTTTTAAGAACGAGGAGGCCGCGGCGCGGCTCTGTCTTGCCGTGGGCTGCGAAGCGGCGGCGGACATCACAGCCGATTTGGGTCAGGCGCTGAACGCGGCGCTTGCGCGGCTTTAGCCTCGCGCTCTCCTAGCGCCTTATCTATTGCGGCAAAACGCGCGCCGGCTTCGTCAAAGGGCCGGCCGCCGTTTTGCGGCGTACTTGGCGCATTGTTGAACGAAGCGCTCGGCCGCCTTTGGGAAACCTGCGAAATGCAGGTGAAGATAGGAGCCTAAAATGTTTTCGTTTGCAAAGCCGCCCGGATAACTTTCGCCGGTTCGGTTTTTCGTGAACAAAAATGCGTTTTGCGCGGGCGCAAGCGGTTCCATGCTCGAAAAATGGAACTCGTGTCCACGCAGCGTCTCGCCCTTTTTTGCGATTACGCAGTCAGCAAGCGCGGTTGCCGTCACGTAGCCCACCGTGCGCAGGCTGTCGTTCATTTTGCACTCCGCCGGGACGACGCCCGCCATTTCGCGCGCGATGCCGTCGAAGCCGGCCATTGCGCGCGTCAGGTACATGAAGCCGCCGCATTCGGCGTATATGGGCATCCCGCCTTCCGCCGCCTCCCTTACAGAGGCCTTCATGTTCTCGTTTGCCGCAAGACGCTCTGCAAATACCTCGGGAAAGCCGCCGCCGAAGATGAGGCCGCAGCAGCCCTCTGGAATACCCTCGTCGGAAAGCGGGCTGAACGGCGCTATCTCCGCGCCGAAGGCCTCAAGCACCGCGAGGCTCTCTGGATAATAAAAGGAAAAGGCTTCGTCTTTTGCCACCGCTATTTTCACGCGGGGACTCTGCGGCGTTGTCTTTTCACACGCGTTGGGCGCTTCAAGGGGAGGCGCGCTTTTTGCTATTTCCACTATTTTTTTCAGGTCTATGGCGGGTTCTATCATGCGCCGCACGTTTTCTATGTGTTCTTTATTGCTGTTTTCTTCGACTGGCAGCAGCCCTAAGTGGCGTTCCCTCACCTCGGCCTCTTTATTGCGCGGCACCGCGCCTATGACTGGAAGGCCGATTTTTTCTATTGCCTCAGCCGCCATCGTGCGGTGGTTTTCGGAGCCGTACCTGTTTATGATGACGCCGCGAATGTCGACCGATGGGTCGTAGTCGCGAAAGCCTTTTGCGATTGCCGCCGCGCTTTCGCCCATTGAGCGCACGTCTATGACAAGAAGCACCGGCGCGCGAAGCGCTTTCGCTATTGCCGCCGTGCTGCTGACGCCGCCGCGTCCTCCGTCGTAAAGGCCCATTACGCCCTCTATTATCGAGATGTCGGCCTCCTCGGAGGCCTCCGCGAAGATGCTTTTCATGGCCGGCTCGTCCGTCAGCCATGTGTCGAGGTTGTCGGCGCGCCCTCCGGCCGCGGCGCTCAGGTAGCCCGGGTCTATATAGTCGGGGCCTATTTTGTATGGATGGACGCGCAGGCCGGAGGCCGAAAGCGCCGCTATCACGCCGCTTGTTATGGTCGTCTTTCCGCTGCCGCTCTGCACGGCGGCTATGACGAGGCGCGGTCTATTTCGCAGGCTCATCGTGCGGCGCTCCGCTCTTTTTGACAAGGCCCATGACGCTCATTATGTAGTCTACGTCGAGATTTTTCAGCGTTTCGGCGGCAAGCGCGTCGTAGGCGGCCTCTTTTGCGGCCGAAGTAGAGACGGCGGCGCGTCTTGCCATGCCGCGGCGGTCGCGCAGGCGGTTCAGCCATTCGGTGCGAAAGGCGTCGTTGTGAAAGGCGTTGTGGAGATAGCTGCCGGCGAGCCTAAGTTTTGCGTCTGCCATGCCGTCCGCGTTCCCGTCAAGCTCAAAGAGCGGCGAGAAATTTTCGTCGCGGCGCAGCGGGAGCGTCGTGCCAAAATGTATCTCATATCCCGCGACCTGCGTCATTTGCGCAAAGGCCGGATGTATGACGCGCCCCGCGCGGCGGAGGGTGGTCTTTTCCGTTCCGAAGGTGGTGACTGCGGGCAGCAGGCCCAGCCCTTTGATGAAGGGGATTTTGTCGTTGTCGCGCAGAAATTCGTCGTTTATCTCCTCGCCCATCATTTGATAGCCGCCGCAGAGTCCGTAGACGGCGCCGCCCTCTTCGGCGAAGGCGCGTATTGCGCGCGCTATGCCGGATGTTTCAAGGTACTGCATGTCGAGCACGGTGCTTTTCGTGCCGGGCAGCACGACGGCGTCAAGGTCCGCGACTTGCTCCGGCGCGGCGAGCTCGATTATGTCTACGTCCTGCTCGAAGCGGAAGGCCTCTATGTCGGTGTGGTTTGAGACGCGCGGGAATTTTACGACGCCCACGCGAAGCCGCGCCTCTTTTGTGGCGTGCTCGCCCCGATGCCAGTTGATGCTCATTATGTCCTCGCCCTCAATGACGACCTCGGAGAGCCACGGAAGGACGCCGACGACTTTGACGCCGGTCTTTTCCTCGGTGAATCTCACTGCGTCCTCAAAGAGCGAGAGGTCGCCGCGGAATTTATTGAAGATTATCCCCTTGACGCGCTCTCTGTCGGCGCCCAGCAGTTCAAGCGTGCCGACGACGGAGGCTATAGCGCCGCCGCGGTCTACGTCGGCCACAAGCAGCACCGGCATGTTCGCCTCGTTTGCGACGCGCATGTTCACTATCTCTGCGGCGTTCAGATTCACCTCGGCGGGGCTGCCCGCACCCTCGCAGACCATGACCTCGTAGTCGTCGTCTATTCGCGCAAGCGCCTCGCGCACCGTCTTTATTCCCTGTCCCATCGTGAAGCTCCGGTAGTAATTTTTGTCGCACGGAGCGTCGTAGACGCGCCCCATAAGCACTATCTCGGAGGAGGTGTCTTTGCGCGGTTTGAGCAGTATCGGGTTCATGTAGGCCTGAGGCTCTACCCGCGCCGCCTCCGCCTGCACGCCCTGAGCGCGGCCCATTTCAAGGCCGTCCGGCGTGACGCAGGAGTTGTTTGACATGTTTTGCGATTTAAAAGGGCAGACGGCATAGCCCATGTCGGAGAAGATGCGGCAGAGCGCCGTTACGATGAAACTTTTTCCGGCGTCGCTCGACGTTCCCTGTACCATTATCCCTTTGCATTTTTTCATCAGAACTCAACGCCCCTTCTTGCAGGAAGTCCTTTGTCGTAGTAATGCTTTATCTTTTTCATCTCTGTTACGAGATCCGCGCGGCGAAGCAGCGCCTCTGGCGGCCTGCGCCCGGTCATCACTATCTCAGCGCCGCCCGCCTCGTCTATCAAAGAAAGCGCGTCGTCCTCGGCAAGACAGCCGGCGCGTATCGCCGCCATTATTTCATCAAGCACGAGAAGGTCGGGGCGTTCGTTTTGCAGGATGTTATGCGCGGCGATAAGCAGCGGGCAGCGGCCGGGACATTTTTCCCCTGCGCGTCCGACGGGACAGAGGCGCAGCTCTATGCCCAGCTTTTGCGCGCTCTCTCGTTCGCCGCAGTCGCGCGCCTTTCTGAACTGTATGACGAAGGCGCGTCCGCCGCATCCGGCCATGCGCATCGCCAAGCCGAAGGCGGCCGTGCTTTTGCCCTTGCCGTCCCCGGTGTATATCTGTACCTGAGCGGGCGCGCCGTCCAGCATTTTGCTTAGAAGCCCTTCGCTCCGATAACTTCGTCGGCGCTTGCTATGAAATATTCTATATCGGCCTCTGTGTGCGCCGCCGAGATGAAGAGCGCCTCAAACTGCGACGGGGCCATCAGTATGCCGCGTTCAGCCATGCCGCGCCAGAAGCGCGCGTAGCGTTCCGTGTCGCTCTTTGAGGCGTCGTCGTAGTTCATAACGGGGCCCTCGGTGAAGAAGACGGTGGAGAGCGACCCCTCTCCCTGTACGCAGGCGGGGAGGCCCTGTTTTTCAAATATGAGGCGCAGCCCTTTGCGCAGACGTTCGCCGCGCACCTCAAGCTCTCCGTAGATGAGAGGATTCTCGCGCAGCGCGGAGAGCGCGGCAAGCCCCGCCGCCATTGCGACGGGATTTCCAGAGAGCGTGCCCGCTTGGTATACGGGGCCGATCGGCGCCACCATCGACATTACGTCGCGGCGTCCGCCGTAGGCGCCGACCGGCAGGCCGCCGCCGATTATTTTTCCGAAGGTCCACATATCCGGCGTAATGCCGAAATAGGCGGAGGCGCAGTGTATCGAAAGACGGAAGCCCGTTATTACTTCGTCGAAGATAAGAAGCGCGCCGTCCTCTTTCGTGACACGGCGCAGCCCTTCAAGGAAGCCTTCCGCCGGAGGCACTACGCCCATGTTCGCGCCGATCGGCTCCACGATGACGGCCGCTATCTCGCCTTTGTGCGCCGCAAATATCGCCTTTACCGCGTCAAGATCGTTGTAGCGGCAGGTGAGCGTCGCCGCCGCCGTTTCCGCGGGCACGCCCGCGCTGTCCGGCTGCCCCGCCGTGGCGAGGCCGGAGCCGGCCTTGACCAGCATCGCGTCGGAATGGCCGTGGTAGCAGCCCTCGAACTTTAATATGAGGCTGCGCCCGGTGAAGCCGCGCGCGGCGCGGAGTGCGGAGAGCACCGCCTCGGTGCCGGAGGAGACCATTCGCACCATCTCCACTCCGTCCACCAGCTCCGTTATCAGCTGAGCCATCTCAACCTCTCTCGGCGTGGGAAGGCCGAAGCTGGTGCCCTCTTTTGCCGCCTCGCATACTGCGTCTATGACGGGCGGGTATGCGTGCCCCAAAATTAGCGGCCCCCATGAGCCTATGTAGTCCGTATATTTTTTGCCTTGGGCGTCCCAGATGCAGGCGCCTTCTCCGCGCACGGCGAATATCGGCGTCTGTCCCACCTTTTGGAAGGCGCGTACAGGGCTGTTGACGCCGCCGGGGATGACAAGCTGCGCCTCTTCAAATAATTTTTCGTTTATATTTAAATTTTCCATTACAGTTCCCCCGCTTTCATCATCCGCGCAAGCTCCGGCGCGAAATAGGTGACGATTATGTCCGCGCCTCCGCGCGCAAGGCATATCGCGGACTCGGCTATGACGCGTTTTTCGTCGATCCAGCCGTTCTGCGCAGCGGCCTTTATCATCGAATATTCGCCGCTTACGCAGTACGCGCCGACCGGAACGCAGCTTGCCTCTTTTACCGCGCGCAGCACGTCGAGGTAGGGGAGGCCGGGCTTGACCATTATCATGTCCGCGCCCTCCTCGATGTCAAGCAGCGCCTCGCGAACGCCCTCGCGCACGTTGCGCGGGTCCATCTGATAGCTCTTGCGGTCGCCGAAGGACGGCGCGGAGCCGGCCGCTTCGCGGAACGGCCCGTAGAAGGCGGAGGCGTATTTTACGGCATAGGAGAAGATTATCGTATCCTCCATACCCGCGCCGTCGAGCTTCGCGCGTATCGCGGCGACGCGCCCGTCCATCATGTCGGAGGGGGCCACCATGTCGGCTCCAGCCTGCGCCTGCGCAAGCGCCGTCTTTGCAAGCAGTTCGAGCGTCGGGTCGTTGTCCACCGTCTCGCCCTTCAGCAGTCCGCAATGGCCGTGCGAGGTGTATTCGCAGAGGCAGACGTCGCCTATGAAGCACATGTCGGGAAATTCTTTTTTGCCGACGCGGAGCGCCTGCTGTATGACGCCGTTTTCGCTGTAGGCCTCGCTGCCGCAGGCGTCTTTGTGCTCGGGGATGCCAAAGAGCAGCACTGAGTTTACGCCCGAGGCGCGGGCCGCCTCTAGCAGCCGCGGGAAGGTGTCGGGGCTGCACCGCATCTGCCCGGGCATTGCCGGTATCTCTTCCATGATGCCGCGGCCTTCGCGGATGAATATCGGATAGACCAGCATCGAGGGCGAAAGGCGCGTTTCCGCCGCCATGTCGCGTATTATTTTGTTTTCACGAAGTCTCCTTGGACGTACTATCATCTTTTATCTTCCTCCAGAGTTTTTACAAGGCTTTCCAGCGTCGCCTGGGGCGCCGTTATTATTCTTTTGAATCCGAGGCGCGCCGCCTCCGCCGCGGTCTGTTCGCCGATGCAGCAGGCGCATTCTATTTCAAGCGACGGGACGGCGGCGCAGAAGGCGCGCACGGTGGACGCGCTTGTGAAGATGGCGGTGTCAGCCCTATGCGGCGCGGCGTCCGGGCTTTCGTATATTGTTTCATAAAGAGGTATCTCTGAAAAGAGCGCGCCATATTCTTCAAGCACGGCGGTCAGTTCGCGCGAGCCCTCTTTTGCGCGGAGCATAAGGATAGGATTTCCCGCCGCAAGCTCCGCTACGCCGCGCGCCATGTGCGCGCCGTCGTAGATTTCCGGCATGTAATCGACGACAAGGCCGCGCGCGGAAAGCGCCTTCGCCGTGGCTGGGCCTATTGCCGCAATTTTTGCGCAGCCGATGGAGCGGATGTCGCGCCCCTCTTCCGCAAGCAGCTCAAAGAAGGCCTCTGCGCCCGTGACGCTGGTAAAGCCAAGCCACGCGAAGTCCCGAAGCTGCGGCAGCGAGGCCGGGATGCGCCTTGTGCTGATGCAGGGCATCTCTATCACCTCGGCGCCGCGCTGCCGCAGCATCGCGGAGAGCCGTCCCGCGCGTTCCCTTGGACGGGTCACTATCACTTTGCGCCCCGCAAGCGGCAGAAAACGCTTCCACGCGAATTTTTCAGCAAGGGCGCAGACATCGCCTACTATGATTATCGAAGGCGACTTTAATTTTTTTTCGGCGCATTCGCTGGGAAGGTCGGCGAGCGTGCCCTCTATGAGACGCTGTGCTGCGGTGCTTGCGTTTTCCACCGCGGAGGCCGGCGTCTTGTCTGACATTCCGGCGCATGTGAGCGCGGCGCAGATATCCTTCACGGACGACGCTCCCATGAGGAAGATCAGGGTGCCGCCGAGCTTCGCAAGCGCTTCATAGTCGAGCTTTGCAATGCCGCCCTCTTTTGTGTGCGCTGTGATGATGTGTACGGAGCGCGCGAGGCCCCTGTGCGTCGCGGGAATGCCGGCGCAGGCGGCGCCGGCCAGCGCGGAGGTGACGCCCGGCACTACTTCGAAGGGGATGCCCGCCTCTATCAGCGCCTCTATCTCTTCGCCGCCGCGGCCGAAGATGAACGGGTCGCCGCCTTTTAAACGCGCCACGCGCAGGCCTTTCTTAGCCTCGCGCACCAGTATTTTTTCTATCTCAGCCTGAGGGACGGACTCTCCTCCGCCAGTTTTGCCGACATTTATCTTTTCGGCGCGCGCCGGCATCATCGCAAGCACGCCGTCGCCGACGAGCCTGTCGTAGACGACGCAGTCGGCGGCTTCAAGCAGTTCGAGGCCGCGCAGCGTAAAGAGTCCCGGGTCGCCGGGGCCGGCGCCTATCAGCGCGACATGTCCGTTACCGTGCATCTCTTTCAGCTCCTTTTAGAAGTCTTTCGGCAAGCTCCCTGCCGAGTTCTCTATTTTTTTCGGCATCTCCGCTGATGCTGTCGCGGCGTATGACGCCGCGGCTTTCGTCCGCGTAGAAGCCCAATATGTTTATCGTATCTCCCACGACGCGCGCGTATGCGCCTACGGGCGCGGTGCATCCGCCGCCAAGCGCCGCGGAGAAGGCGCGCTCCGCCTCGGCGCAGAGCCGCCCGTAGCGGTCGCGGAAGCCCTCCAGATAGTGATAATCTTCGCGCGCACGCCCCTGACAGGCAAGTATGCCCTGTCCCGGCGCCGGCACCATCTCTTCCGGCTCAAAGTAGCGGCTGACGCGAGCCTCCATGCCGAGCCTTTTGAGGCCGGCGGCGGCCAGCACCAGCGCGTCATATTCGCCGCAGTCGAGCTTGCGCAGGCGCGTGTTTATGTTTCCGCGCACCGGTTCTATGCGCGCCGTTGGATAAAGCGCGGAGAGCTGCACGCGCCGGCGGGCCGACGAGCAGCCTATCCGCGGCTCCGGTGCAAGCTCCACATGGCCTGACGGCAGCACCATCGCGTCGCGGGGGTCTTCGCGCTTTGAATAGGCGATGAGCGGCAGCTCCGCGTTCGCGTTGACCGGCATGTCCTTCAAGCTGTGCACCGCGACGTCTATCGCGCCGGAAAGCAGCGCCTCTTCAAGCTCCTGCGTGAAAAGCCCCTTTATCCCGAATTTGTCGCTCGCCTCGGAGAAGGGTTTCATGTTTTTGTCGCCGGTGGTCTCCATCGGCACAAGCTCCGTCTCAAACTCCGGAGAGCAGGCCGCGACCGAATCCATCACTATTTTCGTCTGCGCAAGCGCAAGGTCGCTTTTTCTGCTGCCGAAGCGTATTTGTCTGCCGCAGTTTTCGATGTTGTTTTCTTCTTTTATCTCTTTACTCATCGCAGAGACCCCCGGAATTTTTATCCTTTTGTTCGTCTATCTTTTCAAGTTCCCGCCGTTCCTCGCTCACCCAGCTCTCCCAAACAGCGCGAAGCCGCCCGGCCAGCCGGTGCGTCAGCGCGGGAGAAAGCGCGCCCGCCGACACGGAGGCGGAGACCTCGCCCACATTTACAAGAGAGGGGAAATAGAAGCTGCACAGCGCCGCATCGTCCGCCGCGCTTACGGGAATGCCGCGCCTGCGCGCCTCGTCCGCCGCCGTTTTGTTTACCTCGGCGTCGTTCGTCGCAGCCGCCACAAGCACAGCGCCGTCCAAGTCCGACGGTTCAAATTTTTTCTTTATCAGAGTGCATCCAAGCTCTTTTATCTCCGAGCAGAAGTCTGGGCTTATGACATACACGGAAGCTCCGCAGCGGCGCAGCGTCTTTGCGCGCCGCGCCGCTATCGCGCCTCCGCCTACGACGACGGCGCGCCGTCCCTCTATGTCCGTCAGCATCGGAAAGAGCGGGGGCCGAGAGACGCCAAGATTACGCCGCGCCCAAAGCAGCGCCCTAGCCGCGGAGGCGCCCTCCGTCTCATGCGGGCGTTCTATCAGCACTACGCGCGCGCCGCAGTTTGCCGCGGCGGCAAGTTTTTCTTCCGTTCCGCCCGCCGCCCCGCCGTCCTTCGTGACGAGCCAGCGCGCGCCGGACAGACGCAGCATCTCTTCGTTCATGCGGAGGCTGAAGGGCCCCTGCATGGCGATGAGGTGTCCTGCGTCAAAACCGCACTCCGCGCATTTTTGTATGACGAGCGCGTCGGGCAGCACGCGCGCAAAGAGCCGTTTGCGGTCCGTTACGGAGGCGAAGGCCTCTATTTCTTTGCTGCCGGTCGTGATAAGCACGTTTCCGCGTTCGCCCTCAATGAAGGCGGCGGCCTCCGCCGCGCTTTTTACGCGCACCGCGTCGTCCGGCGCCGGCGTCTCGTTCCTGCGCACGCGCAGAAGAGGCAGTCCCGCGGCGTTTGCCGCATGTTTTATATTTTCGCTCGCTTCGCGCGCGTAGGGGTGCGTCGCGTCTATCACGCAGGCGACCTCGTTTTCTTTCATAAAACGCTCCATTTCGGCCGCGTCCATGCGTCCAGTTTTCACCTCTACGCCGGGTGCGCCGCGCACCAGCTCCGCGCCGTAGTCCGAGGCGGCGCAGTATATGACGGGCAGCCCGTAGCGGGTCAGTTCTCGCGCCTCAGTCGTGCCGCCGAAGAGCAGAAGCCGTCTAGTCATTTCTGTAGCCGCGCGGGGTCACCATTTTTCCGGCTATAAGCTTCGTTGAGGAATTGCCGACGATGACCGTGCAGAACATATCTATTGGAGCGTCCTTTAATTTGCCGAGCTCTGTTATTTCGCGGCTTTCTTCGCTGCGGCCCGCGTTGCGCACCCAGCCCGCTACGCGCGAGGCGGGGAGCTGTTCCATCAGTATGGCCGCGGCGCGCGCAAGGTGGTCGGGGCGTCCGTGGCTCGCCGGGTTGTATATGCAGATGACGAAGTCGGCGGAGGCCGCCGCGCGCAGACGTTTTTCTATCAGTTCCCACGGAGTGAGCAGGTCGCTCAGGCTTATTACGGCGAAGTCGTGCATCAGAGGCGCGCCAAGTATCGAACCCGCAGAGGCGGCAGCCGTGATGCCGGGTACGATCTCGACCTCTGTACGGCCGTCCGCCACTTCGAGCATTATTCCGGCCATGCCGTAGACGCCGGGGTCGCCGCTTGAGACGATGCCTACCGTTTTGCCGCTCAAGGCAAGCGCAAGCGCCTCTTCGCAGCGCGCGCGCTCGCTCTTCATCGGAGAGGCGGCAAGCTCTTTGCGCCCTTTGAATATCGGCTCGATGAGCGCTATGTAGGCCTTGTAGCCGATTATTATATCGCAGCGCTCAAGCGCCTCCATCGCGCGCAAAGTCGTCTGATCTGGGCCTCCGGGGCCAAGCCCTACGACGTATATCATCTCTGCGCCGCCTTCGCCAGCGCGTGATAGCATTCTTTCGCCATGTCTATATCTACCCTTTCTTTTAACGTAAAGAGAAGTTTGTTCATCATCTTTCTTGACGCGGCGCGCACCTTGTCGCTTTCGCCGCACTGCGCGCAGCCCAGTTCGCCCGCCAGCTCGCGTTCGGCGAAGGCGCAGACGTCCTCTATATAGGGCATACATTCGTGTATCTGACGCCATTCTTCAAAGCCCTTTATCTGTTCCGCAAGCAGCCCGCGGATCTCTTTCATAAAGCCGTCGGAAAGCGCGCTCTGACCGAGGCCGTCCATGTCGACGAGCGTCACCGAGGGGCGCTTTGCGAAGGCCGGTTCTATATCGCGCGGCACTGCGAGATCTACCAGCATCCGGCGTTTTCCGTCGTCTGGAAATTCCGAAGGCGACAGCACGAAGTGCGGGCTTGCAGTGGCGCAGACGACGAGGCTGCTTTGGGACATGACGGAGTACCTGTCGTCGTATGAGACAAGCTCCACACCGGAGGGAGGGAGCGCTCCGTCCTTTCTGCGCCTGCGCTGCGTCATGCGCACAAGGGCGCCGCGGTCGCGCAGAAGCTGCGCCGCGAGCATTCCCATCTCGCCGCTGCCCACGATGAGCGCGCCTACGCTGCGCAGCGTGCCGAAAAATTCCTGCGCCGCGCCGCAGGCGGCCTCAGCCGCTGAGCTTTCGTGAGGCAGTTCCTTGTATTTCGTGCGTATCTCCTTGCCGGCGCTTATGGCGCGCTGGAAGAGCTGCGCAAGGACGGGGCCGCAGGCCTTTTCCGCGCGCGAGGCGGCAAGCGCCTCCTTCATCTGCCCCAGTATCTGATCTTCAAGCGGTATCTGCGAATGAAGGCCCGCCGCTATCTCAAAGACGCGGCGCACCGCCTCCGCGCCGCGGCAAGTGAAAAACTTTCCACACCCGCGCGCGCGGTGCAGCATCTCTTGCGGCTCTTCGCCGGAGAGGACGACAAGCTCCGTTCTGTTGCAGGTGGTGATGAGGACGGCCTCTTGGGAGCACTCCGCCGCCTCGCGCAGAAAGCAGGCGCGTTCGCTCTGCGTGAAGGTGAATTTCCCCCTCACGTCAAGCGCCGCGCTTTTGTGGTCCAGCCCTGCTATCTTAATTTCCATCTCTATTTCTCCTCATTCTTGCAAGCGCGAATGTTACGCCGGGATATTTTGTCTTGAGGCGCACCATATAGCCGCCCTCCGAGGCGGCAAGCGCCGCGCGTTCGCAGACGTTGTCCGCGCCCACCGCCGCCATTGCCGCGGGCGACGGAGTGAAGCTGCCGGGCAGCGCCATCAGCGTATCTGCGCTGTAGCTCTTAAACGGCACGCCGCATCTTTTTGCAAGCTCCGCTATGGCGGGCTCGTCTTTTTTTGCCTCTATTGAGGCAACAGCCGCTATCGAGAGCGGTGAAAAGCCGCTTTCTTTCATAAAGTCGTCAAAATACGCGGCAAGCTCCGCGGCAGGTTTGTTCTTTGTGCAGCCGACGCCTATCGTCAGCACCTTTGGACGCAGCCAGAGCGTCACGGGATAGGGCGCGGGCTGGTTCTCGTCCGTGACGGCCACTCCTACGCGCTCGCCGGAAAGCAGCGCCGCCGCCGTCTCCTTCGCCGCCGCGAGGTTTTCTATGCGGCAGTCGTTTTTCACCGCCCATGAGTCGGGCGGCGTGATGCCGTTTATGTCCGTCGCCGTGGTGATGACGGCGCGCGCGCCTATAGTTTCCGCGACGAGGCGCGCAAGGTCGTTCGCGCCTCCGATGTGGCCCGAAAGCAGCGAGACGGCGTTGTTTCCAAGCTCGTCCACGACGACTACGGCAGGGTCGCTCGTCTTGTATTTTATGTAAGGCGCTATTGCGCGCACGGCGATGCCGCAGGAGCCTACGAAGACTATCGCCTCCGCATCGAGAAAGCGCGCGCCCGTCCACTCCGAAAGAGCGGGCGAAATTGGCGCTACGGCGCCTCCCGCGTAGCGCGCGGAGGCCCAGGCCGCGCCGCCCAACGCCCGCGCGATTTTTTCCGCGAGTTTCGCCCCGCGTTTGGAGAAGGCGGCCGCGTGCAGTTTCATTTTATTCCGAGGCCTTTCTGAAGCCGTGCGAGAATTTCGCGTCGTAGAGCTTTGAGAGCTCGTATTCGTCGCCGAGGAAATCCCCGACCAGCACGAGCGCCGTGTTTTTTATGCCGGCGTCGGCCGCGGCGCGCGGAAGTTCCGCAAGCGTCGTGCGAAAGACCTTTTGCTCCGGCCACGAGGCCTTGTAGACGAGCGCCGTCTTTGTGTCGGGTAAGTAGCCTCCAGCTATAAGTTCGTCGCGCAGCCCTTCAAGCAGGCCCGTGGAGAGAAATAGCACCATTGAGGCGTGGTGCTGCGCAAGCAGCCGTATCTTTTCGCGCTCCGGCACCGGCGTGCGCCCCTCCATGCGCGAGATTATTACCGTCTGGCTGACGCCGGGCAGAGTGTATTCCGCTTCCGCGGCGGCGGCCGCCGCACAGAAGGAGCTGACGCCCGGCGTTATGTCGTAGGGGATGTCGAGCGCGTTGAGCCTGTCCATCTGCTCGCGTATCGCGCCGTATATGGAGGGGTCTCCCGTGTGCAGGCGCACCGCGTCGGCTCCCGATTCGTGCGCCTCGCGCAGTTTTTCTATGACCGACTCAAGCGTCATAGAGGCGCTGTCGCAGATGATGCAGCCGGGTTTTGCGCGTTTTAAAAGTTCGGGGTTGACCAGCGAGCCGGCGTAGATTATCATGCCCGCCTCTTCCAAAAGCCGCGCGCCGCGCAGCGTGATGAGGTCAGGCGCTCCGGGCCCCGCTCCGACAAAATGTATCATTTTAATTTCCTCCTTCGGCTGCCGTCTCCGCGGTGAAGATCACGACGGGGTTTTGCGCCGACCATATTTTTGTATTTCCAACGGTCTTGATTCTGCTGACCGCGACCTGCGCGCCGTCAAAATTTTCAAAGGCGGAGGCCGAAAGCAGCTCCGTGCAGGCGGCTACGGTCTTGAGCGCGACGGCGGAGACTACGACGCGTATGCCGCCGCCAAGCGCCGCTATCTGTTCAAGTATCGCGGCAAGCTCGCTTCCGCTGCCGCCGATAAAGACGACGTCGGGGCGCGGCAGCGACGAAAGCGCGGCAAGCGCCGTGCTTTCTGTTACGGTCACGTTGTGCAGGCGGAACTTTTGTGCGTTCTGCCGGATAAGCTCCGCCGCCTCGGAGTTTGCCTCCACGGCGCAGACTTTGCGGCAGAGCTGCGCCGCCGCTATTGAGACGGAGCCTGTGCCCGCGCCTATGTCCCAGACGACGCTTTCAGGCGAAAGGCGCATCTTTTCGATTATTACCGCGCGCACCTCTTCCCGCGTCATTGGCGCCGCGCCTCGTATGAAATCTTCGTCGTGCGGCAGAGGCGGTGCTTTTTTTGTGAAGTCCTCGTTTATGACGAGCACGATGGAAAGCGGATCAAAGAGGCATTCCGCAAGGAACGACGCGCAGCCCCGGCTGAAAACCTCTTCCTCCGCGCCAAGCCGTTCTCCGACGAACACCTCGGCGTCGGAGAAGCCGCCCTCCGAAAGAAGCCGGCAGAGCCACGCCGGGTCGTGCGACGCGTCGCAGAAGAAGACGACGGAACGGTTGTGCTCCACGGCCGCTAGTATGCGCTCCGCCTCTATATGCCGCCCGTGGCCGGAGAGAATGACTGCGTCCTGCCACGTTTCACAGGCCCTCGCGCAGAGCGCCTGCAAAGAGCTGATGCCGGGCAGCGCTGCTATCTCGTGGCCGGGGAAATTTTTCTGTATCAGCGGCAGCAGGCTGTAAAGCCCAGTGTCTCCGGAGACGACGACGGCCGCGTCGCCCAGCGCAAGCTCCTTGCGGAGCTTTGCGAAACATTCTTTGAAATCGGTCATTTCTATTATATTTGCGTGTCCCCGCACAAGATGCAGATGGCGCGGCGCGCAGGCGACGGCGCGCGCGCCCTCTATCGCCGCGCTCACCTCCGGCGTCACCTGCGCCGGGTCGCCAGTGCCCGCTCCGCATACGAACAATTTGTTCATCTCACTCATTCTGTCCGCCTCCGTCTATATGTGGCTGTCGTCGTTTATCCGCCGCGCAAGCACTGCCGCGCCGTCCGTCGCGCCGAGTATCCGCGCGTCGTTGTCTATGTAGGCCGCCTCCACGCGAAGGTCGCCGAAAGAGCGCGCCTCGCATCGCCGCGCTGCAATATCGGCAAGCACGGGCCACAGGCCGGTAAATTCGCTTTCGTCAATGAGGCGCATCGCCTCTTCGATCGTCGTGCAGTCATAAAGCGTTTTTACAAATCCGCACGGCGCGCCGCAGATGGCGGCCTGTGTACAGAGCGCCTCTTTTGCGCCTCCGCCCGTGCGGTTGTGTGTGTTAAAGGAACCGGCGGCCGCTTTGAGCAGTTTGCCGGGGTGTCCGCCTATGAGCAGCTCCTTTATTCCAAGCCGCGCGCATTCGTCAAGCGCAAAACCCAGGTAGTTGCCGCACTGCACGACGGCGCGGTTGTGGACGCCGTAGGCTTCGCGCAGCGTCTTTTCGCCTGTGCCGGCAAAGCAGAGCGCAAGCGCCGCGCGCCCTTGTGCCGCGTGAGTGTTTATTTCAAGCGTCAGCGATTCAAGCAGCGACGCTTCGTTCATCGGCTTCACGCGCCCGCTGGTCCCAAGTATCGAGATGCCGCCCACTATGCCGAGCCTTGGGTTGAAGGTGCGTTTTGCTACCCTTTCGCCGTCCGGCGCGGATATTGTGACGCGCGCGGCGCGCGCGCCTATCACCTCGCGCAGCGCGCGTTCTATCATC
>JAVVPF010000033.1:0-19777 GCA_036655895.1 Cloacibacillus sp.
TTGTAGCCGATTATGGACGCGTGGGTGATGCTGTCGTTTTTGTTTTGCGCCGCGGCAAATTTGGGGCCGTCGTCGCGCAGACGTATGTTTATGCCGCCTTTCCACACGACTGTCATCACATCGACGCTTTTTATGTGCGCGCTGTTTTTTGCAATTATCTGAAGCAGCGCCTCTTCTATCAACGTGCCCGCCTTTTTGGCGGCCTCTGCGCTCGCGCCGCTTTTTTCTATGAACGCCCGTTCTTGTTCCGCAAAGGCTAAAACGTTTTGTTTATCTGGTATCAGTGTATTCTTTTCCACAAAGGCGGGCGCGCGTTCGTGAAGGAGGAAGGCTCCGTGGTAGCTTATCTCGGCTCCTGCGGTCTTTTTTTCTACCCAGCGCGCGTAGCCGTAGATGGAGATAAGCAGCAGCGCGCTTCCAAGCAGCGGGGAGGCCCAGACGCCTATCAGACCGAAAATCATACCGCATAGATAGCGGCACGCAATGTCGGCCAGTTCGGTTCCCGCCGAGATGGCGATGGAGACGGTTTTTCTTCCTGTGGTCTGATAGTAGGTCATTATGATGTGTATCATCACTGTGAAGAGTACGTTCAGGGAGAAGAATCTGAGCGCGGTCACTCCCATGGCCATGACCGCTTTGTCTTTGACGCCAAAGGCCAAAAGCACCTCTTTTGGGAAAAGCTCAAAGAAGAGCACGCAGAGCGCAGTGCCCGCTATGCAGATGAATAGTACGCGCTTTGCGGTCTGTATCATGGACCACCAGTCGCGTTCGCCGTACATTGCCCCAACGAGCGGCACGATGGCCATAGGCGACGCGTAGCGAAATGACGATATAAAGATGGTGCATGAGCTGGCGACTGTGAGCGCCACTATGCCTTTGCTGCCAGCGATGGAAAGCACTATCGCGTTGGATACCAGCGCGTTGAGCGCGCCAAGGCCCTGTCCCAGAGAAGAGGGAAGGCCCGTGAGGAAGATGTCGCCGACTTTTTTGAAGTCTTTGGCTGAAAGCGGCACAAATCTGAGCACTCGTTTTTCGCCGTTTAAAAGATAGCAAAGGGAAAGAAGTGCAAGCCCCGCGGCATAGCCAGTTACCGTTCCCAGAGCCGCGCCGTCGAGTCCCAGTTTCAGGGGTCCCATGTATATCATTTTGGAGACAATGTTGACGATGTTTGAAAAAACGGCGACGAAAGCGGACAGTTTCGGCATCGCATCCGCTTTGACGAAGGGCGTGCAGCTCATGACTCCAATGATTATCGGGGCGCCGAGAAACATTATTCGAATATATCGCGCGACCAGGGGCGTCATTTCGGCGTTCCCCTTGTCTAGGAAGGCAGCCGTCTGCGCGGCAAACAGGCTGCCTAATACGGCGACGGCGGCGCCGGTCAGAAGCGCTGCGGCCATTGTGAGCGTAAATATGGTGTTTGCCCGCGCCGGGTCTCGTTCCCCTTTAGCGGAGGCGACGAGCACTTCTCCGCCTGTGCCCAAAAGCATGTAGATCATATTGAAGAGCATGGTGACGGGCATTGCCATCTGCACAGCACCCATCTCCATCGGGCCGACCATGCGGCCGACGAGCAGGATGTCAAGAAACATCGAGAGGGTGATGGAAATTGTGGCGATAAGGCCGGGAATAAAGAAGGCCCACACGCGTCTGTTTATCCAATCTCCGTTATATTCGTACATTTTGCCACGCCTCCCCGCACCGGCCGTCTTTTGCGCCGCCACGCGCTGCTTTCGTTATTTTTAAAGCATAGCTTAATGAAGGGATAAGGGCCTTCCGTTGATTTGCATATTCTGTGCGGGTGTGCGCTGCGTGGTTTTAAGGATATTTTTCCGGCTGCACGAACGCTGGGCATAAAAATACAGGGAGGGTGTTTGAAGGACCCTCCCTGCTGCGTTAGAGCGAATGTTTCTTTTGGTTTTTAATAGCCCGTTTTTGTTGAATGTTTTTGGAGCATCGCCATGTTGTTGTTGAGTTTTTTGACGTAGTTGTGGGCTATTCCTCCGTAGTAACGGTTGAGCGCTTTTTGCACCGTGCCGTAGGCGCTGATGTAGCGGGAAAGTATGAGCACTCCCGCCTCTACTCCGCGTTCCGGGTCGAACATGTGGTCGCGGGTGGCCGCGATGCCTTTGGCTCGCAGCATTCCGTTGTGTACGCGCCAGACTACCTGCATGACGCCGAGCGCGCCCGCTTTGCTTTGGGCCGCGGGGTTGAAGCGGCTTTCGGTCTTTGCGATGCCGACGGCGAGGTCTGACGGGACGCCGTATTTGACGCTGTAGAATACGAGCGCACAGGCCTCTCTCCATGCCGTTTTATGAGATATTTTGGGGTTTACCTTTCTAATGAAGGCGGCTATGTTTGCCACCTTTTTCTGTTTTCCCGGGGGCAGCGTCTCCAATTTGTTGAGTGTACTTAGCGGATGCTCGTCCTGCCATATCCCTATATGCTCTTCGGTAAGCCCCTGTTTTTTCAGCGCGGTGTAGATGGAGGCGTCGTAAAGCGGCGCCTGCTGCACTTTCTGCGGCTGAGCATTATAGATGACGGCGGTCTTGCTTTCCACCGATGCAACATTCTCTGATAGGACAGTTTCGCTGACTGTTGTGATGACTGTGCCGTCTGAGAGGGTGCTATGTGTTTTCGGCGATGCCGCTGTGCTGCTTATTCCCGCCTTGGGGTGCATTATGACTGAGAATAAGAGCAGGAGCATCACTGCGATTTGCGACAGATGGATACGCCGCTTTTTCGTTATTTTTCGCATATTGTCCTCCTTGCCAGTTTCAAAACGCGGTAGTAATCATCAATATAATAGATATTTTATTTTTGAGTTATCTGCCGCGGGCACTCTTAACGCAGTTTTTATAATAACGGCAACTGTCAAGAAGTCAAGCGTAAAATTTAAAATAAAATGTTTTCAGAGGTTCTGTGTCTATTTTTATTTATAAAATAAGTCTATACTTTGTGATTACAATATAGTTACTTTAACTTATAGCGCTAATTTTGAGCTCCGCCTTTGCAGGCAAGAAGCAGCAGCCCGGCGAAGAGGACGGCTACGCCTACGGAGGCGGTGACGGAGAGCCTTTCTCCAAGCAGCGCGGCGGATAGGAACCACGCGGTGAGCGGCTCTGAGAGGCCCAGCGTGTAGGCGGCGCCAAGCTGTATGTTTTGAATGCCTATGGTGAAGAGGGTGTAGGGGATGATGGTGCTGAAGAAGGTGAGCATGAGCATACAGAACGCGCCGCGCAGTTCTGCCATCCACGCAATCTCTCCCGTCACAAGCCACGGCAGCGCCATAAGGCCGCTTACGGCGCTTACGACCGCTATGACGTCGTACGGGTCTTTATGGATGAAGCGCAGGCCGAGGCCTTCAAGCGCGTATGAGGCGGCGGCGCAGAAGGCGAGGAATACTCCAAGGAAGCTGACGGAGACGGAGCCTTTGCCGCCTCCCAAAACGAGCATGGAGCAGCCCGCGACGGCCATCACCGTGGCGGCGTACCAACGCCAAGGCAGGCGCTCTTTAAAGAAGAAGTATCCGAAGGCGCCGGCTACGGGAGGCGCGGAGCCGATGGCCACCATTGTTCCGACGGAGACGCCGGTGAGGCGCACGGCGGAGAAGAAGGTGAGCTGGTAGGCGGCGAGGCCGAAGGCGGCTATCAAGACGCCTTTTACGCTCCACGCTCCGTCGAAGAGGGAGCGGCGTCTTTTTATGAGCGCGTATATGATGAGGATGAGGCCGGAGAAGACGACGCGCGCTGCGCCTATTGTGAGCGAAGAGGCGTCTTTTGGCGCGAAGGCCTGTATGGTGCCGGTGGTTCCCCAGCAGATGCCGGCGGCCAGGACGCAGAGCGTTCCTTTTAAACGGTTTCCCATGGAAGTTTTATCACTATTTTTTTGACGGAGCAGGGGCCGTTTTCGGTCTGTACTCCGGGGCGGTGCGCGTCCCACGGTGCAAGCAGGACGGCCATGCCGGGCGATAGTTTCAAGTTCTGGCCGCGGCCCTCATAGAAGGTGATGTCTTCCGCTTCGTCGTATGGGCGCGTCAGTGTGAGAGCTTCGGCCGGCGCGTATCCGATAAGTTCCTCTCCGGCAAAAAGCAGCTGGAGGTCCCAGTATTTTTTGTGAGTCTCAAAGGGCACGGCGCCCTCCGGCTGCGTTTCGTATCTCCCAAAACGCAGGTCAAGCGGCGCAAATTCCAGCGCTTCAAGCGCCTCAAAATCAAGTTCGCGCGCGGCCTTTAAAAAATCGGTGAATTGAGCGGCGCACGGCATGAAGTTTGGGATCTCGTTTATAAAGTTGTCGATGGTGTCGTATATCATGGCTTTCCTTCCTTTTCTCGTTCCCCGTTTTCCTGCGGCATTTGGCGTGCGCCGCGGCCCTTATTTTATTTCTTCTATTTTGATGCTGAGTTCTTCCCATTCCGCGTAAAGCTCTTTTAATCGCACCTCGGTCTCTTTCAGCTCTTTCATCAGGGACTGGACCTGCTGCGATTGTGAGAGCACTTGGGGCGAGCAGAGGTCAGCGTTTATTTCGGTTTTGCGCCTTTCCGCCTCGGCTATCTCGCCCTCACAGAGCGGCAGACGGTCCACGAACTGTTTTTTAGCGCGGTAGAGGCGGTTGCGTTCTTCGGCGGCGGCCCTTTTTTGCTCTTTTGTCTTTGAGTCGGGCCTGCCCTCCGCCGGCAGGTCGGCTGTGGTTTTGCCCAGCGCGGGGTCAGCGCCCTTTGCCGCGCGTTTGTTTATAAACCACGAATAGTTGCCGGGATAGTCGTAGAGGGCGCCGTCACGTATTTCGACCACTCGGTCTACAAGGTCGTCTAAAAAGGCGCGGTCGTGCGAGACTATCAGTATGGTGCCGCCGTATTGGAGCAGCGCCTTTTGAAAAAGTTCCTTCGTGGCGTAGTCAAGATGGTTCGTAGGCTCGTCCAGTATGAGAAAGTTGGACTCAGAAAGCAGCATCTTGAGCAGCCCGAGGCGCGATTTTTCGCCGCCGGAGAGCACGGAGACGGGCTTGTATATCTCATCTCCAGAAAAAAGAAATGCTCCCAGCAGGTTGCGTTTGGCCCCTTCCAGCAGTTTTGAACCGGTGTTGTTGACCTCCTGCCATATAGTGCGGCTGTAATCGAGATTTTTTGAGCTTTCCTGCGAGAAGTAGGCTTTCTTGACGTTGAGGCCGAGCGTGGAGGAGCCTTCGGTCGGTTCTTCGCTCTGGTTCAGTAGGCGCATCAGCGTCGATTTTCCCGCGCCGTTCACTCCGACGAGCGCGACGCGCTGGCCGCGCTCTATTACGAGGTCAACGCCGGAAAAGACGGTGTGCGCGCCGTAGCGTTTGGCGAGACCCTCCGCCTTTACCACTTCGCGGCCGCTGCGCGGGCTTTCGGGAAAGCTGAAGCTTACGTTCTTCGAGGGGCCTTCCAGCTCCGTTATCTCCATTTTTTCAAGCTGTTTTAGGCGGCTCTGCACCTGACGCGCCTTTGTCGCCTTATAGCGGAAGCGTTCGACGAAGTGCTGTATCTCGTCTATTTTTTCCTTTTGCTGCTCCCATTCGGCCTCCAGGCGCGCGCGGCGTTCCTCGCGCTCGGTGAGGAATTTCTCATATCCGCAGGAGTAGAGGTTGACGACGCCGCCTGCAAGCTCCGCCACCGTCGTCACCATGTTGTCGAGAAAGCGCCTGTCGTGAGAGACGGCGATTATGGTGCCGCGGTAGTCGCGCAGCCATGATTCAAGCCACTCCATGCTTTCTGTGTCGAGATGGTTGGTCGGCTCGTCAAGCAGCAGGATCTCCGAATGCGACAGAAGCAGCGCGGCAAGCGCTATGCGCATCTTCCACCCGCCGGAGAACTCGGAGGTGAGACGCGCGGCGTCCTCCGCAGGGGAGAAGCCAAGGCCCAGCATCACCTGTTTCGCCTCTATATCAAAGCCGAAGCCGCCCTTTGCCTCAAATTCCCTTTGAAGGCGTTCGTGCTCCGCGAGGAGCTGTTTCAACTCCGGCGCGTCCTGCGACAATTCGGACATGCGGTGCTCGCAGCCGGCAAGCTCTTCGGAAATTTCCGTGAGGCCGGCGCGTTCCTTTAAATAATCAAGAAGCGGCATCTCTTTGACCTCGACGAGGTCCTGCGGCAGATAGCCTATGCCGTGCCCCTTCGGCATCGTAATGGCGCCGTCGTAGTCCGCAGCTCCGGCAATGACGCGTAAAAGCGTCGTTTTGCCCGCTCCGTTCTCCCCGACCAGCCCGATGCGGCTCTTTGGCGTGATGAACCAGTTTATGCCGGAGAGCACCGTCTGCTCCCCGAAGTTTACCTTTAAATCTTTTATCTCTATCATACCGGGATAAATTCCTCCGTTAAAAACAATTTATCTATTATAAGTGCAACAAGCCTCAAAAGAAATATGAGCCGCGCAAGAGGCAACGTCGTGTTTTACGCCTCTCCTTGCGGCCAAACTTTTTCCTAATCAGCCCAACGGCGGCGTTTATGTCATATATCTTTTATATTAAGCATAAAATACCGCTTGATTTTCTGCTTATGTAGATGTATAACAGTGCTATTGAAATTATTGAATCAAATTAAGTCGGGAGGAATGACCGCAATGGCCGAGATAAAAGAATACCCCAAAATGAAGGATATATACGGCTCCCTGGTCTTTGACCAGAAGGAGATGAAGCAGCGTCTTCCCAAGGACGTCTTTGACAACCTCATAGGCGCCATCGAAGGACGGCAGAAGCTTGATTCGAGCATCTCAGACACGGTGGCGCTCGCTATGAAGGACTGGGCCGTAAGCAAGGGCGCAGATCACTGGGCGCATTGGTTCCACCCGCTGACGGAGCTGACGGCGGAAAAGCACACGGCCTTCCTCACCGCCGACGAAAACGGCAACCCGCTCAACTCGTTCCGCGGCAAGGACCTGATGCAGAGCGAACCTGACGCCTCCTCGTTTCCCTCCGGCGGCACGCGCAGCACCTTTGAGGCGCGCGGCTATTCCGCGTGGGACCCGACAAGCCCCGCCTTTATAATCAAGTCGCCCAAGGGCGGCACGCTCTGCATCCCCTCCGTCTTCATCGCCTATGACGGCTCGCCTCTTGACCTGAAGACCTATCTGCTGCGCTCGATGCAGGCCGTCGAAAGCCGCGCCATGAAGATGCTGAAGCTTTTCGGCAACCGCGGCGTCCGCTACGTGCATTCAACGGTCGGAGGCGAGCAGGAGTTTTTCCTGCTTGACCGCCCGCGCGCGCAGCAGCGCCCCGACATCCGCTTCTGCGGCCGAACGCTGGTAGGTTCTCCGCCGCCGCGCGACCAGAAGATGGAAGATCATTATTTCGGCGCCATCCCGACGCGCGTGCTCTCCTATATGGAGGACGTGCAGCGCGACCTTGCGCGTCTCGGCGTGGACCTGGCGACGCGCCACAACGAAAACGCGCGCTGCCAGTTTGAGTTCGCGCCGCAGTTCAACGAGGCGAACCTCGCCTGCGACCAGAACCAACTGATAATGGAGACGATGCGCAAGATGGCGCGTCACCACGAGCTGCGCCTGCTTTTCCATGAAAAGCCTTTCATGGAGATGAACGGAAGCGGCAAGCACATCAACTTTTCGCTGGAGGACAGCGAGGGGCGCAATCTGCTGAAACCTTCGACGAACCACAGAAAGAACGTCATCTTCCTCTCGTTCCTCTCGTCGTTCATACTGGGCTGCGCCGACCATTTCGGCCTGATGCAGGCCTCCGTCGCCACTCCGGGCAACATGTACCGTCTGGGCGGACACGAGGCGCCGCCGTTCATAATCAGCGTCTATCTCGGCGAAGCTGTGGCAGGGATGCTTCACGCCATTGAAGGCGGCGCGGAGAATGAGAGCGTCAAATCCGTAAAGGGAACGCTCGACCTCGGGCTGCCGAAGCTGCCGGACATCGTAGCCTTCGACAGCGATAGAAACCGCACAAGCCCCGTAGCCTTCACCGGCAATAAATTTGAGTTCCGCGCGCCGGGCGCGTCACAGGCTATGGCGGTGCCGGTGATGGCGGTGCTTTCCGTCTGGGCCGCCGGCCTTGAAAAATTCCTCGGCCTTTTTGAGGAACGGATCAACAACGGCGAAGACCCTGTAGACGCCGCGATAAAGACGATACGCCAAGTCTCAGAGATGAGCCGCAACATCCGCTTTGAGGGCGACGCCTACACCGGCGACTGGCACGTTGAGGCGGAGCGCCGCGGCCTTATCAAGGCGCGCACCATCCCGGAAGGCATCGACCTTTTCATGGAGCCGTCGACGCTTGAAATGCTGGAGCAGCTGGGCGTCTTCTCCAAAAAAGAGATGGAGGCCTTCTACACTATAAAACTGGAAAACTTCGTTAAAAACATCGAGATAGAGATGTCCGTTTTGCGCGACATGGTGTGGGAGGGCATCCTTCCCGCCATTTCCAGAGAGCTGATAACGGAAAGCGCGGCGGCGAAAGCGGCGGAGAGCTTCGGCCTTCCCGGTTTTGAACGCTGGCGCGAGATGCTCGTGAAGTTTGCCGAAGCAAAGATAGAGCTTATCGAAAAGACGCAGCGGCTTACGGAGCTGCGCGAAAAAATGGCCGACATGAGCACGCGCGACCATGCGGACGAAATAGTAAAGAGCGTCGTCCCCCTCATGAACGAAATAAGAGCGACCGCCGATTCCATAGAGATCTATTTTTCGGGCGAAAACATGCCCTATCCAAACTACAGGAACCTCCTCTCGCTTTCGGCCTAGGCCCTCTCGTTCCACCGCCCCCGCGCCATAAGGCCGCGGGGGCTTTTTTTGCGCCGCGTGCCTCCGCGCGGCGCAAAAGGCTGCGACCGCCTAGTTGCCGCTAGGCATTTGGCGTGATTTATCAACGCGCCGCGCGCGATAAAATACAGGCGGACGGGCGTCGGGCGCGTAATGTTCATAGTAAATTCTTTATGTTCGCGTAAATTCCGCAAATGCCCTTGAAATATATTTTTTATTATCTACAATAGAAGAAGTCAGAATAATTAAACTCTTTATTTAAAAGAGCGTTGATTATAACCATGCAAAATAAACCATAATAAGGGGGAGATTTTTATGCAGAACGTGGAATTGCAGCCGCAGTATGGACTGTACATCAATGGCAAATGGAGGCCGTCGGGAGACGGGAAGTATTTCAAGGTCCATTGCCCGGCAAACGGCGAACAGCTTGCTGAATGCGCGGAGGCGACACGCGAAGACGTTGACGCGGCGGTGACGGCGGCAAACACGGCGTGGAAGACGTGGAAAAACGTAGATCCGATCGTGCGCGCCGACCTTCTGCTGAAAATAGCCGACGTAATAGACGCGAACAAAGAACACCTCGCCATGGTGGAATCAATGGATAACGGCAAGCCTATACGCGAGACGCTGAACGTGGACGTTCCCTTTTCCGCGGACCATTTCCGCTATTTCGCGGGCGCGATCCGCACCGAAGAGGGGTCGGCCGCGATGCTCGACAAAAACACGATGTCGCTCGTGCTGCGCGAACCGATAGGCGTCGTAGGCCAGATAGTGCCGTGGAACTTCCCGCTTCTTATGTCCGCGTGGAAGCTGGCTCCCGTTCTTGCCTCCGGCTGCTGCACCGTACTCAAACCATCAAGCCTCACGCCGCTTTCTGCGCTTGAGCTGGCGCGCCTCATCGGCCCGCTGCTTCCTCCCGGCGTCTTCAACGTCGTCACGGGCAAAGGCTCGCGCGCGGGACAGTATATGCTGGAACACAACGGCTTCAACAAGCTCGCCTTCACCGGCTCGACCGAGGTGGGCCTGAGCGTCGCGGACGCGGCCTCTCAGCATCTCATTCCCGCTACGCTCGAACTGGGCGGAAAATCCGCGAACATCTTCTTCCCCGACTGCGACTGGGACCTCGCGATGGACGGGCTGCAGCTTGGCATCCTCTTCAATCAGGGGCAGGTCTGCTGCGCCGGCTCCCGCGTCTTCGTACACGAGGATATCTACGATAAATTCATGGAGGACGCAGTGAAGGCCTTCAATAAGATAAAGGTAGGGATGCCGTGGCTGCCGGCAACTCAGATGGGCTGCCAGATAGACAAGAGCCAGGTGAAAAAGATACAGGAGAAGGTCGACGCCGGCGTCAAAGAGGGCGCGGTCGTCGCCTGCGGCGGACACCCGCTCACCGAGGGCGAGTACGCGCACGGCTCCTTCTACGCGCCTACTCTGCTTACGAACGTCACAAACGACATGACTGTGGCACGCGAAGAGATTTTCGGACCCGTCGCCTGCGTCATCAAGTTCAAGACGGAGCAGGAGGTCATTGACATGGCCAACGACAACGACTACGGGCTGGGCGGCGCAGTCTTCACAAAGGACTTAAACCGCGCGATCCGCGTCTGCCGCGGCATCGAGACTGGGCGCATGTGGGTCAACACCTATAACGCGATCCCGGCCGGCGCGCCGTTTGGCGGCTACAAGCAGAGCGGCATAGGCCGTGAGACGCACAAGGTGATACTCGAACATTACACTCAGATGAAAAATATAATGATAAACCTCGCGGAGAAGCCAAGCGGCTTCTACCCGAAGGACTAAACCGAAGCAGAAACACAAACTGACTGTATAACGTAAAAGCGCCCGCGGCTCTCTCTTCTCGCGGGCGCTTTTACGTTATATCGGGCGCTGTACGGTATTTCAAAGACTAATAGATCCTGCTTTGACGCGGCTGCCTTTAAAAATAGATATTGCTTATATTACTGTTTTTATGTTATCTTATACGTGCAAGAACTATTTTTATATTGATTTGTTTTTGATTGGCGACGTTTACTGGCGGATGCTTTTCGTTGTATTTTATTATCACGAAGCCGAGGTCACAGCACTTTGGGCAGAGCGGGACGCGGCGCTCCCGTAATTATTAATTAGAAGAATTAAAACGGCAGGCCTCAATATTGGGAGGATCCTTGTGATAAATAAACGGGTCAAGATTTATATTATTATCGCCGTATGGGCGATCGCGATAGGCGCTTTGGCTTTGAGCTTCGTTCAGATGTGGAGCTACGCCAACATTATCAATAACGCCGGCGTAGTGCGCGGCGGCACCCAAAGAATAGCAAAGCTTGAACTGGCGCGCGCGCCTAACGAGGCGCTGATTTTGCGTGTTGAGACGCTGCTTTCACAGCTGCAGGCGAACGAAAAAACTCGCATGTTCAAGGGGCCTCATACGGAATTTTTTATACAGGACCTAGAGGCGGTACGGCTGAAATGGGAGGCCATGAAGGAAGAGATACGGCTTGTGCGCGGCGGCGGCGACGGAGCCGGCCTCTTTGCCAAAAGCGAGGAGCATTTCGCGCTGGCCGACACGGCTGTTTTTTCCGCGGAAATTCGCGCGGAGAGGGAGCTTCAGTGGAGCATCGCCGTCATTTTGGCGCTTTTTGTGCTGGCCTCGGTCTTTATGGTGCTCTTTGAGTTCCAGAGCGATAAAAATTTAAAGCGCGTCTTTTATACGGACCCGCTGACAAAGCACGACAACAATATGGCCTTTATAGAAAAGGCTGCGGCGCTGCTCAAAAACGCACGCCCGGGCGCCTATCTTCTTCTTTATACCAATGTGAACAATTTCAAATTCGTCAACCAGTCTTACGGGCATGAGGCGGGAGACCGGCTCGTCCAACGGCTCTCAGCGGCGCTTGAGGAGGCTTGCCGTCAAGGGGAGCTTTTCGCTCACACGACGGTAGACCACTTCGTGCTGCTGCTGCAAAACAGCGACGGCGCGGCCGCCCGTATCGCCGCGGCGCTTTTGAGCGCGCTTGAGGCGGACACCGAGATCCATTCCTCCGGCGTCATTTCGTGCAGCTGCGGAGCGTATAAAATAACGGACGGACGCGAGCCGGTCCCCTCGATGATAAGCAAGGCGACGCTTGCGCTCTCGCAGGGGCGCCAGTGTCACGGCATCTCCTTTTACGACGACGACCTGCTGAAAAAACTGACGCGCGAGACGCTGCTTGAGCAGCACATGCACAGCGGCGTCGAGCGTGGGGAGTATCAGATCTATTTGCAGCCCAAGGCGGAGCTTGCCACGGGAAAGATAATCGGAGCCGAGGTACTTTGCCGCTGGATATCACCGGAGCTGGGCTTTCTTCCGCCAGACGAGTTCATTCCTCTTTTTGAGAAAAACGGGTTCATCGTAGTGCTTGATTTTTATATGCTGGAACAGGTCTGTCAAAGATTCACGGAGGCGCTTTGCGACGAGGAGGGCGCCCTTATCCCGGTCTCCATCAATTTTTCAAGGGTGACGCTGCTCCAGGACGATTTCGTCGAACGCTTCACCGCTGTGGTCGCAAAACACAAGATACCGCGCTGGGCGCTTGAGATCGAGGTGACGGAAAGCGCCTTCATCATGGAGGAAGAGACGGTCATCGAAATGCTGGAGACGCTGAAGGCCCAAGGCTTCAAGGTCGTAATGGACGACTTCGGCCTCGGCTATTCCTCCTTGAACCTGCTGCGCAGGCTGCCCATCGACGTATTGAAGATAGACAAAGGTTTTTTGAACGAGGGCGCAGAATCGGAGCGCGTGCGCGACATCATCGCCTGCATCGTGCAGATGACGCAGAAGCTCAATATACAGGTGGTCTGCGAGGGCGTGGAGACGATGGAGCAGGTGGAGCTGCTGCGGCAGATAGGATGCGAAATAGGCCAGGGCTATTATTACTCAAAGCCGATTCCGGTCGATGAGTTCCATAAAAAATACCGCACAAGAACAGGAGGGCGCGCAAGTGAAGAAGGACGCAACGCCTGAGAAGAATAGACGCGGCCTTACGGCGGCGGTGCTGGCTTTAGCGCTTTTTTTGATGTTCGCCGCGCTGTACGCCTTTTCCAGCGTCATCAACCGCAGCCAGGCGTCGCTTGGTCGCGAGCGGCTGCGGGAGCTGACCGCGCAGAGCACCTCCTACGTGCACATGGTGGTGGAGCGCGAAATAGAGACGATGAAATCGGTTGCGCAGAGGCTTGCGCTGGTGGACGACATCCACTCCGAGGAGGCGCTCGCGCTGCTGAAGATGCTCGCGGTCGACTCCGACTTCGACCGCCTCGCGCTGGATTTTGAGACCGGAGAGAGCCATACAAGCGACGGCTACACTGTTGATGTGAGCGACCTCGCCTACGTCAAGGAGATCCACAAGGGCAAAACGATAATAACAGACCTCATCGCGGCAAAAATAGACGGACGTCTCACCGTTTCCATCATCGCGCCGATCATAAAGAACGGCCGTGTGCTCGGCGCCGCGCGCGGCACGATCTACAGTGAAAATTACGGAAAGGTCTTGAACGTCGACGTCTTCGGCGGAGAAGGGTATTTCCATCTGCTAAACGGCAAGGGAGAATATCTGGCGGTCTCAGGCAGCAAAAACGCAATGCTGATGGACGAAAATTACTTCGACGCTCTGTCAAAACTGACCTACGACAATGGCTACAGCGCGCAGCAGATAAAAGACGACATCAAGCGCGGCGCGTCGGGCACTACCGCCTATTCCTACGAGGGAAAGGCGCGGTACGCGGAATATATGCCCGTGGGCGTCTCGGACTGGTATATGCTCGTCATGGCGCCCAAAGAGGTCATAGACGCTCCCGCGGACGCGATCCAGCGCGACCTATATATCTTCGCCGTCATATTTTCGGCCATTTTCCTAGCCCTCTTTGCCTTTTTCATCGGGGCGATGAAACGCTCCGCCGACAGGATAAAAAAAATGAACGACGAGCTGCTGGCGGACGAGAACCGTTATCTTGTGCTGCTTGAACACAGCGACAAGGTCATCTTTGAGTTTTCGTTTGCCACACGTTCCATCGACTACAGCGATAAGTTTATTGAGGTCTTCGGCTATGAGCCGACGACGGAAGGTCTGCCCGACAGCATTATAAACAATAAGGACGTCTATCCCGACGACGCCGAAAAAATAAGCTGCGTCTTTGAGCGGGTGGAAAACGGCGCGCCGAGCAGTAGCACGGAGCTGCGCATCAGGAGCGCAAACGGCGGCTACATCTGGTGCTATATGATGCTGGCCACCATTTTCAGTGAAAACGGCATCCCCATCCGCGCGCTCGGCATGATGGAAAACATCGACCTGCAAAAACGCAAGGAGCAGGCGCTCATTACAAAGGCGGAAAAGGACGAGCTGACCGGCCTCTACAACAAGGCTACGACGGAACGGCTGATCCGCGAGTTCCTGCGCGAGACGGACACGACGACGATGCACGCGCTGCTCATCATCGACATCGACGACTTCAAGCTCGTAAACGACAGGCTTGGGCACATGTACGGCGACGTGGTGCTTGCGACGCTTGCGCAGTGCCTCACGCCCATTTTCAGGGGGAACGACGTCATAGGAAGAATAGGCGGCGACGAGTTCTTTGTATTCATGAAAAACATCAACACGGAGAGCGTCGCAGTCGCGAAGGCTGAGACGATATGCAGCCTGTTTCGCAGAAATTATTGCGAAAATAACGCGAGCTGCCGAATTTCCGCAAGCATCGGCATCGCCATTTTCCCGTCGCACGGCATAGGCTTTGAGGCGCTCTACAAAAACGCCGATTCCGCGCTTTACGTGGCGAAGGCGGGAGGCAAGGACAGCTGCAAGGTCTACGACCCAAACATACACGCGAACTACACCTCAAGCCGGACGGAGATAGAAACGTCGGAGATGCCGAGGCATGAACTGTAAATATTAGGTAACCCTGTCGTTCTTTTCGGCGTTATAATACATGAAAAGAAACGGCGGTGGATTTGTTTGTCTGTGACCGGAGGAGCCGCTTCCGTGGTGAACAGCCTCTTTTCATCGCTGAAGCACAAAAATTTCAGAATATTTTGGACGGGCCAGTGCATTTCGCTGATGGGAACGTGGATGCAGCGCACGGCGCTCGTCTGGATGGTCTACACGATAACGGACTCTCCGTTTAAGGTGGGGCTTGTCGGCGTCGCTCAGTTTCTTCCGATGCTCCTGTTCACGCTCTTCGCCGGAGCCGTGGTTGACCGCTTTTCAAAACGAAAACTGCTGATAGCGACACAGTCGCTGCTTATGCTGCAGGCGCTTGCCCTTGCGCTGCTTGCCTTTTTCAACGCGGAACAATACTGGCTATTGCTTGCGCTCTGCGCGCTACTTGGACTGACTACTACGATAGACATGCCGGCGCGCCTTTCGTTTTTCATGGACCTCGTCGGCAAAGAGGACATCATGAACGCCGTCTCGCTGAACTCCAGCATCGTCAATCTGGCGCGCATAATAGGTCCCGCCGCGGCGGGCGCGGTGATGGCGGCCGGAGGCGCGGCGTTGTGCTTTTTCATCAACGCGGTGAGCTTCCTCGCAGTCATATACAGCCTGACGCGCATCAACACGAAAGAACGAAAAGCCGAACCAAAAAAGCAGAGCGTCACTAAAGAGGTCTTTGAGGGTCTGCGTTATATAAAAGAAAGCAGCGTACTGCTCGTAACCGTCATCTTTCTCGCCGTCTTCTGCACCTTCGCGATGAACAACGACGTCATAATCCCCGTCTTTGCGAAGACGGTCTTGGGCATGGGCGCGGAGGCCTACACGCGGCTGCTCTCCGCCGCGGGCGCCGGTTCACTTTTGGGGGCCATGACGATGGCGGCGCTTGCAAAGCACGGCGTGAAAAAATGGCTGCTGCCCACCTCCGCCGCCGCAGGGACGCTCATCCTCCTTTCTATGCTTTTTTGCCGCTGGTACACGCCCTCTCTGATAATGACCGCGCTGCTTGGCTTCTTCAATCTGGTGTTTCTGAACTGCGGCAACTCAATCTTCCAGATATATACACCGGAAAAATACAGGGGGCGCGTCATGAGCGTCTACTCAATGATAACTGTGGGCGCAACGCCGATAGGTAATTTTTTCGCCGGCTCCGTCATGCAGGCCTTCGGCGGCTGGGCCGGGTGGCCCGTCTGCGGCGCGGGCTGCGCGCTTTCTTTGTGGCTGCTTTTGAGAAAGAAGTTCGAGATAGTCAAAGAATGGTACAAACAATGAACATTACAGGTAAAAATAGGGAGGGAACGCTGTGAAGGATAAGGACATCCGCGCCGTCGTCAAAAATTATATTTGCGGGATGCTTGACTCGCCGCTCAACAGCCTTGGAGAAAAAAACCACACGCCCATATACGAGAACGTGCTGCTTGGCGCAGCAAGCGGCGCCGACAGCCTCTTTGAAAGCTTTAGCGCGCCTGATGCCTGCGGGGCGCAGCACTGCACGCCGCTTGCGCTTTTTCGCCGCGCGATGCCCAAGACGAGCTGCCGCGCGCAGGACCTCTCCGTCATCTGCTGGGTGCTGCCGCAGAGCGCCGAAACGCGCCGCGAAAACCGCGCTCAGAGCGAGCTGCCCGCGCCGCGCTGGGGCCTTGCGAAGCTGCAGGGCGAAGAATTTTATATAAAGATGGGGCGCGCCTTAGAGCAGCGTCTCAACTCAGGCGGCATTCCGGCCTTTTTTCCAATGGGACACCCTGAGATCGTGAAACGTTTTTCCGACGACAGGCTCTTTTTATCGAGCTTCTGGTCGGAGCGCCACGCCTGTTTTGCGGCGGGACTTGGCACCTTCGGCCTCTGCGACGGCCTCATCACGCCGGCCGGAAAGGCCCACCGCTGCGGCTCCATCATTGTAAAGGCGCGCGTGACGCCCACGCCGCGAACCTATTTAGGCCTGCACGACTACTGCCCCTACTTCACAAACAAAAGCTGCGGCACGTGCGCCAAACGCTGCCCCGTAGAGGCAATATCAGAATCCGGCCACAACAAAGAAAAATGTCATACCTTCCTTCACGGCGAGGCGGCCGCACTGTTTCACGCAAACGGTTTTGACGTAAGCGCCTGCGGCCTCTGCCAAACGGGAGTGCCCTGCGAGGATCGCATACCGGGGGGCGCTTTCTGTTCCGTTGTGCGGGACTTTATCTAAGCGCGCAAACGGCAAAGCCGCCGCCTCTATCTCCCGCGGTAAAGCCGGCTTGCGCAGCCTTCAAGCAGCGTGTTTTGCTGTTCGTTTGAAAGCGCGCTTTCGTCAAGCAGCTTTTTATATCGCGAAAAGGAAAGTATAGGCCAGTCGGAGCCGAACATTACCTTATCTCCCGCGCCTATTGCAAAAATCGCATTGATCACCTTCGCGTCATAAAGCCACGGCCACGCGGCGGTGTCGTAGCTTGCGTTTTGAAGCAGCAGACGCATCTCGGGCATCGACTCAAATGCCCAGAGTCCGCCTCCAAAGTGCGCGAAGGTGACCGCGGCCTGCGGGAAGTTGCGGCAGAAGGCCGCCGCCTCGCGCGCGCCGTAGGCGCCCTTGCCAGGATACTGATGCCCAGCCTGCTCCGCCGTGTGTATCATCAGGCGCTTGCCGCGTTCAACGCAGAGTCCGCATATTTGACGAAGCGCCGCCTCGTCTTGCAGGTCAAAGCGCTGTCCGTCGGGGAAAAGTTCGCCAAGCCCGACCGCCCCCAAATCAAAGGCGCGCTCCGCCTCACGGGCCGCTCCAGGCCGCGTCGGAGAAACGACGGCAAGCGGGATGACGCGCCCCGGAAAGCGCCTTGCCGCCTCCAGCACGTAATCGTTCATCTCGCGGCAAAGCCCCTGATCCAAAAAAGCGAACGAGGTGACGCAGGATGAAGATATGCCCGCCTCGTCCATCGCCTCGACAAGCTGCTCCGCCGTTCCCCATTTATGTACGCGGGAGGCGGAGAGCAAATCAAACCACGGTTCCCGCGCAGCTATCGCCTCACGCCTGTCTTCCAAAAACGAAGGATATATATGCACATGAGAATCAATTATCTTCATTTTAAACAACTCCTTCAGCAGACTCCATGCTCTATATTAGACCTCTCTTTTATTCAAAATGCAAATGTGACATAGGAATGGGTTTAAGCCCTCCTCTGTAGACAGAAGCGCCTACTTGTCTTAAAATCAGGAAAATACTCCAGACCAGCACGACTACAATTTATATAAAGGCGGTGCCATAAGAGCATGTTAAAGGCGTTTACGAGAAATTATGAAGATAATTCTACAGAGGCCGGATTTCAGTTCACCTTCTACTGCGATATCTGCAACGACGGTTTTAAATCTTCCTTTATCGCCTCGGAGAGCGGTAAAAAAGGCTCTTTCCTGCGCAGCGTGGGAGAGGGCGCGGGGCTGCTTGGCAATCTTTTCGGCGGCTCGGTCCAAGACCTTGGATGGAACATGAGCCGTGGCGCTGACATCCTTTCGCAGAAATTTACCGGCATGAGCGCCGAATGGCAAAAAGAACACGAAGCCGCCTTTGACGCCGCGCAGCTAGAGGCGCAGGCCCATTTCCACCGCTGTCACGGCTGCCATAAATGGATATGTTCCGCGGACTTCAACGAGGACGAAGGGCTTTGCACCGAATGCGCCCCTCGAGAAAAGACCGCGGTAGCCAAGGCAAGAGCCGAGGCGCTGAGAAACAACTTAGCCGAAGCTGCCGCCAGCGCGACAGTATGGACCGGCAAACTGGAAAGCCAGACGATCACCTGCCCGTCATGCGGCAAGCCGGCGGGAAACGGCAAATTCTGCACTGAATGCGGCGCGGACCTTTCTATGAAGAAATGCCAAAAATGCGGCGCGATGCTTGCCAAAGGAACAAAATTTTGCGGAGAGTGCGGCGCGAAGCTGGAAGGCTGAGATAACGGCCACGGAGCATGAAAAAAGGCGTCCCCTGCGGGACGCCTCGTTTTTTCTTTTTTGGAAAAAGTTACTTCAGTTCGACCTTTGCGCCGGCTTCTTCGAGCTTCTTCTTCATCTCTTCGGCTTCGTCCTTGGCAACGGCTTCTTTGATTGTCTTGGGGGCGCCGTCGACCATGTCCTTGGCTTCCTTCAGGCCGAGACCTGTAAGTTCGCGGACGACTTTGATGACGGAGATCTTGTTTGCGCCGTGGTCGGTGAGGACTACGTCAAACTCTGTCTTCTCTTCTTCTGCGGGAGCTGCCGCTGCGCCGGCTGCGGGAGCCGCCATCATCATTGCGGGAGCTGCTGCTGATACGCCGAATTTCTCTTCGAGATCCTTCACGAGCTCTGAAAGCTCAAGTACGGACATTTCGCTGATTGCCTGGATAAGTTCTTCACGTGTCATTGTATTTTTCCTCCTGAGGATAAACAGTTTTAGTTTTTTTGTTATGCGGCTAGGCCGCGCGCAGCGTTATGCCGCGGATTCTTTTTGATCTTTGATCTTGGAGAGGACTGTGACAAAATCCCTCTGCGGTGCGGAAAGCACTGTGACAAGTCCGCGGAGCGGAGCTGCCAGCGTTCCCACCACCTGGGCAAGAAGCTGTTCTCTTGAGGGCAGGTCCGCAAGTGCGAATACCTGTTCCTTCGTGAGGACCTTCTGTCCGCCAAGAATGGCGCCTTTGATTACGAGGGCTTCGTTGCCCTTTTCTTTTGCAAAGTCGCGTATGGCTTTCGCTACGGCGGCTGCGTCTCCATAGGAGAGTACATATCCGTTGGGTCCGAAGTCGATGTCAGAAGCCTGTGTGATTCCAGTCTCCTGCATTGCAATGCGCATGAGGGTATTTTTGCAGACCTTCATCTCACCGCCGGCCTGGCGGATGAGTTTGCGCACGGCGCTGATTTTTTTGACTGTCAGTCCGCGGTATTCTGTAATGAATACTGCGTCGCTCCTTTTCAGAGCCTCTGCCAGCATGTCAATATTTTCACGTTTTGCTTGTGTCGGCATTTTTCGATTTCACCTCCTGATTAAAAGTTAGTCGGAATGCCGAATATAAAAAACGGCCTCCGAGCTCAAGTGGAGTCCGGAAGCCATAAAACGTCAGATGACATGTTTACCCT